>JANXNO010000234.1 GCA_025354075.1 Burkholderiales bacterium
TAGAGATCAACCACGCGACAATCTGCACACATCTTGATCCGGGCACGTGATGCATCGTCCGGGAACATGCTGTGCGCAGACAATTTGTTAAACATATTTTCAATCATTTTCTTGGCACCAAGCGGTTTGCCGCAACGCGAACAGCCGAGAATTTCGGCGACGTTCAACACGCGCGGCCTCTTCGCTTCCGCCGTCAAATTAAGGCGCGGCACTAGCGTGATTGCTTGCTCGGGGCAGGTCTTTTCGCAGATGCCGCATTGCACACACTTGCTCTCGATAAAGCGCAGTTCTGGTGCCTCAGGATTGTCGGCGAGCGCGCCTTCCGGGCAACTGCCGACACACGCAAGGCACATCGTGCATTTGTCGGCGTTGACGGTGATTTCACCGAACGGCGAGCCTTTATGCAGAGCGATGACGGGCGTCGGTGTCGGGGCGTGCTCAAGCAGGTGCGCGAACACGGCGTCAAGCGTGCCGCGCTTGTCGTTGCTCAGGTTGAAGGTGGCAGGGACACGCACGGCCAGACCAAGCGGCGAAGTCCACAGCGTAGTCGCGAGAGATTGCCCTGTGACTACCCTTACGCTGGCATCTTGATAGCCCAACGCAGCCAGAATCATGTTCGCGATATCCGCCTGCGCTTTGAGTGCGGTCACATACTGCGGCGCAATGTCTTCCGTCAGCAAAACCGTCACAGCGGTCGCGCCATACGCAAACGCGCCTAGCCATACGTCCAATCCCGCCGCCGCTGGATGCTCCAGCGTTAGCGGCAGATATCGCGCTGGAAGGCCATCGCCCTTTCGTGACAACGCACCAATGGCAGCCGTGCCTGCGTTTGCATCGTGCAACAACAGCGCAGCATCTGTGCCGCCCGACGCGTAATAGGTACGCAGCAAAGTCTTGATCTGCGCCCCAAGGTCGGACACGCGCGGCACCACGTACGAGAGCGCGCCTGACGGGCACACGGTGGTACACGCGCCGCATCCCATGCAAAGCTGTGGCGTCACTTCAATGTGGTCGCCCTGCGCCGCGATGGCTTTTGTCGAGCAGATGTCGATGCACTGAGTGCAGCCCGTTTTTTTGTTGCGGCTGTGCGCGCAAATATTGGGGCGATAGTTAAAGAATTTGGGCTTCTCGAATTCGCCCTTCAACGTCGCAATTTCTGCAATCGCCTTGATCCTCGCGATCGGATCAAGGCCGGGCGCGAAGTAACCTTGTGGCGGCTGGTGTTGCGTGAAAAACGGCTCGCTGGTGAGATTGAGTACGACATCAAATGTTGCGCTGCGTTTTACATCGGCGCGCGAAAAATCGATTGCCTTAATGTCACCGCACGCAGCCACACAACTACGATGCGATTTGCACTCGTCAAGATTCACCTGATAAGACAAATCGATGGCGTGTTCCGGGCAGGCGCGAACGCAGGCGTTGCATCGAGTGCACGCATCGAGATCAATCGGATTAGCTTGTTGCCAGTCAACAGCGAAAGCACCGAGCCAGCCTTTCACTGCGACTTTGGCTCCGCTAATAACGGAGTAATCGCGCGTACCCGGAAGCTCACCCGCGGCGTCCGTCGCCAGCACACTCAGACTGACCGAACCCTTCAACACATCGGCTACTGCGAGCGCATCAGCCATTGATCCGATGATGAGCGTTTGTCCCGCGCTTTTGTACGAAACCTGCGTGGTCGGTGCTGCGTCGGGCAACATCGCCTGCGCGATCAGTGCCGCAATTTTCGGTGTGGCAAATGATGCTTCTTTCGACCAGCCTGCCTTCTCGCGAATATTGAAAAATCGCATCGTCGATACTTTGGGCGAATCGCTCGCCGCCTCGCCAAGCAATCGCGATTCCTGCGTGCAGGCGACCAGCGTGTCGCCATCAACCGCATCGCCGAAACGCGCGAGTTCGTGCTGGCACATGGCATCAAACGTCTGTACGCTCGCAGCGCCCGCGCTGGCGGCGGATTTGGCAAACGCGTCAGTGTCGAAAGGCATCGTGCGGTTGCACGAGCAGAGGTGAACTTGGCGGGTCATTGAGTGATGCTTTTGGGGGCGGCGGGGGCGGCGCTGGCTGCTTCGGCGTGATCGGTGTCTGCTGCTAGATCGAGCAATGGCTGTTCGGTTGCCGCATAAGAGGACGCGGAAAAATCGCCGACACGTTTGCCATAGCGGATGTGTTGTCTTGCCCCCTCTCCCGCCGCACGGGAGAGGGTTGGGGTGAGGGCGGTTGCAAGAGCAAGTTCGTCCGCCTGACGAGATTCGTCTGTTAAAGCGGGATTGATCGTTTGCGACGTTGGCTCTACCGATTCCCCGCCCTCGCCCTCGCCCTCCGCCCTCTCCCGCGCTGCGGGCGAGGGAACCTGCACTGGCGCGATGTCTGGCAACGCGTTCTCAGCTTTGGCTAGTTGCGCCCGCGCAGCCAACACGGCCTTCCCCTCTTCGCTCTCCACATCCACCGCGTAGCCGCCATGGGTCACAACCTGTTTTGGTGGATTCATGATCGTCTTCCATGACGACAGCGTTGCCATTACTTCGGGCGAAATCGGCTCGAATATGGTGTAGTCGTCAATGTAGATATCGAGGCCGTCCATCACGTTGAAGTGTGGCTCTTTAAACAATGCTTTGAGTGCTTGCTGCTTGAGCGCTTGCGGCACTTTGGCTTGCATGAACGGCGTGAAATCTTCGGTGAGCGAAATGGCGGAGATGGGCGGCAATTCGGAGTAATCAGCATTTGCAGCAACGTCGCTTTTTCCGTTCGGAGCAACCTCGCGGAGGCTCTTATCCGAAGCCACCAACGCTTCGACGGGCTCAGCAAGTACGGCGGTTGCCGAATCTTTTTCCGCAGCTGCCCGCTTCAGCCGCGACCAGCGCGACAACGATATTCCCTCTGCATGTTGACCAGGTTTCAACTCAGCCACGACCCGCCTCCGATCCCGCATCCCGTCGATACGCGCCCTCAACAAACGGGTCATTCCGCTTCACTTTTTTGCGCGGCTCTGGCTTGTAGTTCGCGGCGGTGTAGGTGGTGAGTGCGACACGCAACGAATCCGGCATCGGCACGTTGTCAACATGATCGCCTGCATCCAGCATGCGTCCCGCTTCGTTGTACGACACGGTCACGACGACGGGACGCGGCACCGCGTCGTCCTCTTCTAGTCGCCACATGACAAAAATGCACGGCTGCGGCGAATTGAGATTGAGCCAGTAGCCTTCACCTTCCGAATGATGCAACTCGATGCGCTCGCCGTCCCAGCGCCACTGCGATTCGTTGTTGATGGCGATTTCGAGGGGGCCAGCGGGGGCCACTTGCAGGTCATCCGAGACAGTAATGCTCGCCGTGTCCCATTCAAAATCGACCCAGCGGCTGGTGACCGGACGCTTGCGAAACGCAACGCTTGCCGACCATGAAGGCTTGACCTGCACGCCATCAGGGGTATCGACTACTACCGCTTCAGCAACCACGTTCGCACTCATCTATCATCTTCGCACTCAAGCGACGACTTTAGCAGAATATGCAAGCTCCAACACCAAGTAGTAACCATGGGTGAACGATCCAATGTGCCGGGCAAGGTCATTCCGCTAATTGCCGCGCGCACTCTGAACGCGCCGCAACCGCTGTCTGCGCAAAGCCTCGGCACCGTTCGCGCATCGTCGTCACTGCTTGATCCGCGCCAACGCCGCCTGCATGACCTGCGTATTTCGGTCACCGACAAATGCAATTTTCGCTGCACGTATTGCATGCCGAAAGACGTATTCGGTCCTGGCTACAAATTTTTGCCGCATGACGCATTGCTGTCGTTTGAAGAGATCACGCGCTTCGCCAAAATCTCCGGTCAACTAGGTGTTGAAAAACTGCGCCTGACCGGTGGCGAACCCACGCTAAGACGCAATTTACCAACGCTGATTGGCATGCTCTCACTTTTGCGCACGCCGTCCGACACGCCGCTGGATCTGACGCTGACCACCAACGGCTCAACGCTCGTGAAGCAGGCCAAAGCGTTGAAAGACGCAGGTTTACAGCGCATCACGGTGTCGCTCGATTCGATGAATGATGCGGTGTTTCGTGCGATGAACGACGTCGATTTTCCGGTGGCCGATGTGCTGCGCGGGATTGACGCCGCGCTGGCTGCAGGCCTGACGCCGGTCAAGGTGAACATGGTCGTCAAGCGCGGCGTAAACGACCACACCGTGGTCGAGATGGCGAAGCACTTCAAAGGCACCGGCGTGGTGGTCCGTTTCATCGAATTCATGGACGTCGGCGCGACCAACGGCTGGCGCATGGACGACGTGATGCCGAGCCGCGATGTGGTGGCCGCGATTCACGCCGTGACGCCGCTGGTAGCCGTTGATCCGCACTATGAGGGCGAAGTAGCCGAGCGCTGGCGTTACGCCGATGGCACCGGCGAAATCGGCGTGATTTCTAGCGTTACGCAGGCGTTTTGCTCCACCTGCTCCCGCGCGCGGCTTTCCACCGACGGAAAAATTTACACCTGCCTGTTCGCCGATCACGGCGTCGATTTTCGGAAGTTGCTTCGCGATGGCTCAAGCGATGACGACATCGCGGCCTTGCTCGCAGGTTTGTGGCAAGTGCGCACGGATCGCTACAGTGAAATTCGCACTGCTGATACCGCGAAATTGCGCAAGGTGGAGATGAGTTACATCGGGGGCTGAGCCCGCGATGTAACTGGGATTCGGTGGGAAGGCTTCTACTCTGATCCGTCTGATTGGCGCGCCGCTGGTCGGGGTGAACCCCCTCCAACAAATCGGAAAATCCGCCGACAGCTTTATGCTCAATTCGCCGTTTTATATGGGCTTAGCTGCGGTTTTAGCCAAATATCAACTTCAGCTAAAATACCGTTCGATGCCCAATAGAAACGCCGGTTAAGTCGAAAAGCTGCCGCCCATAATTTCCCCCATCCGCACCCCCAACGCCGGTTTCCACGCCTCGTTGAAGCGCAACGTTTCACGCTGCCAGAGCAGCACCACCGTCGAGCCGAGCAGAAATCGTCCCATCTCTTCGCCCTGCTTCAATTCCACCTCGCCCAGCGCGTACGTCCATTCTCGGATGTCTGCGCTTCGCGGCGGATTAACTACGCCGTGCCACGTGGTTGCCATGCTGCCGACAATCGTCGCCCCCACCAGCGTCAACACGAACGGCCCACGCGCCGTGTCGAACAGGCAAACCACGCGTTCATTACGCGCAAACAGCCCCGGCACCGCCTGTGCCGTCGCGGGGTTCACCGAGAACAAATCGCCGGGCACGTAGATCATGCGCGTAAGCATCCCGTCGCACGGCATGTGAATGCGGTGGTAGTCCTTGGGGCTCAGGTAAATCGTCGCGAACTGGCCTCCGTCGAAGAGCGCCGCGAGCGTCGCGTCGCCGCCGACCAGTGCACGCGTCGAGTAGCTATGACCCTTCGCCTGAAAAATCTGGTCACCATCGATTGCACCAAATTGACTGATCTCACCGTCGACCGGGCACACGTACGCAGCTTGCGCCAACAGACGCGCACCGGTTTTCAGCGCGCGAGTGAAGAAGTCATTGAAACTGGCGAACGACGTGATATCCGGGCTGGCGGCCTCTGCCATGTTCACGCCATATTTCGCGACAAATTTGCGGATCGCAAACTGCGTGAGCGCGCCCGATTGTGAGCGCGCAAACGCCCCCGCAAGCTGGGTGAGCAATTTTTTCGGCAATAAGTATTGCAAGGCAACCATTGAAAACGGCGTCAGTGACGCACAAGTAGCGAGACGAAGCACAATTGTCCGCGATTGCGGACTCTGTCACACGGCCACACCCCCACATGCGCGAAAATACGCATTTAGCCAACCGAAGCAGGGCCGTTCGCCCTGAGCGCAGCGAAGGGTCT
>JANXNO010000268.1 GCA_025354075.1 Burkholderiales bacterium
GCCACCCTCACCCCTAACCCCTCTCCCGCTTGCGGGAGAGGGGAGAAGAAACGGCGACAAAAATCCATTCACCCGCTCCAATTGGTTAGCCCGAATCAACGGCCCGACGTCACAGTCCATCGCTGCGGGGCCGACCTTCAACGCCTTGATCCGTTCCCCCACCGCCGCCAGAACACGTTCATACGCGCTCGCCTCAATCAGAAGGCGCGAACCCGCGCTGCACGTCTGCCCTGCGTTTTGAATGATGGCGTTGATGATGACGGGAATCGCCTCATTGAGATTCGCATCCGCGAACACGATCTGCGGGCTCTTGCCACCCAGTTCCAGCGTCACCGGCACATGCCGTTTCGCAGCACTCTGCGCGATGATCGTGCCTACGCGAGCAGAGCCGGTGAAGGAGATGTGGTCGATGCCTTCAGCGTCGGCTAACGCTTGCCCCGCTTCATGACCGTAACCCGTGACGATGTTCAACGCGCCGTCCGGGAAGCCGCATTCGGCCGCAAGTTCCGCGATGCGTAGCAGCGACAAGCACGCGTCCTCCGCAGGCTTGACCACGCAGGCGTTCCCTGCCGCGAGCGCGCCGCCGACCGAGCGCCCAAAGATTTGCATCGGGTAGTTCCACGGGATGATGTGGCCGGTGACGCCGTGCGGCTCGTAGAACGTCATCACCGCGAAGCCGGGTGTGTAGGGAATGGTGTCGCCGTGCAGTTTGTCGCAGGCTCCGGCGTAGTATTCAAAGTATCTTGCGACCGCTGTGGCATCGGCTTTGGCCTGCTTAACCGGCTTGCCGCAGTCGCGCATTTCCAGTTGCCAGAGTTCGTCGTGATGCGCGAGGATCGCGTCGGACAATTTGTGCAGCAGGCGGCCCCGTTCGACCGGTGCGAGCTGGCTCCATGCGCCGCCGTCAGCGGCATTGCGTGCGGCGGCGACAGCTTTGCGGATATCCTCGGCGTTGCCACGAGCAAGATGGGCGAAGACTTGGCCGTCGCTCGGGTCAAGCACTGGGATGGTTTCGCCTGTGCTGCCAGCTACGCGTTGATTGTTTATGAAGTGGGTTGTCATTTTTTTCTGCGCAGTTGGCTAGGACGCGACGAGCCCCCTCACCCTAACCCTCTCCCGCAAGGGGAGAGGGGAC
>JANXNO010000510.1 GCA_025354075.1 Burkholderiales bacterium
GCGAGCAAAAAAGCGACGATGCCCAGAGCCTTTTGGGCTTGGGACGAGATGCTGGAGATGAATAAAACGGGCTACTTTCCGTACACGCCCAATACCAATTTGCTGTACGGACTGCACGAGGCGCTGGAGATGATGTTGGGCGAGGGGCTCGACAACGTGTTCGCTCGCCATCAGCGTTTGGCGAAGGCGTGTCGAGCGGCGGTGACCGGTTGGGGGCTGGAGATTCAATGTGTCGACGCGTCGGTTTATTCGCCAGTGTTGACCGGCGTGGTGATGCCGGACGGCGTTGATGCGGACGTGGTACGCAAAGTGATTTACGAAAAATTTGACACGTCGCTCGGCATGGGGCTAGGCAAGGTCAAGGGCAAATTGTTTCGCATCGGTCACTTGGGCGAATGCAACGACGGCTCGCTGATGGGTACGTTGTGCGCGGTCGAAATGGGGTTGTCACTGGCGGGCGTAGCGTTGAAAGGCAGCGGCGTGGTGGCGGCGATGGAAGTGCTTAAAGCACCGCTCGCATCGGTGCAGCCGTCGGCGCTGAAGATTGCGGCCTGAATACTTTTAGGTGACGTTTTTTTGTAGCAGCGGCTTGCCGCGACTTCACATCGCAAACGCTGGTCGCGGTAAGCCGCTCCTACAGTCGTTGAGTTATCACTCAGTCAACCAACTACGACCGAACTGGTCTGCCCCCCTCTCCCTGGGGGAGAGGGTAGGGGTGAGGGACTTGGCATGCCAATCCGGTTCGTTGCGCAATCACCCTGACCCCCGCCCTCTCCTCCAAGGAGAGGGGGTTAGGCCGTCTGCGATAAGGCATATTTTGTTGACTCATTAATAAATCTTGGAGAGTTTCGTGTTTACCGATCAAAAGCGTAGGAATCTGTTGAAAGCCCTCGCCGCGTCGCCGTTGCTAGCCAGCGCTGCATTCGCCCAAACCGCGTGGCCCAGCGGCAACGTAAAAATCATCGTCGGCTTTCCTCCGGGTGGCGGCACCGATGCGCTCGCACGCGTGCTGGCGCCCAAGCTCACGATCATGTGGGGCCAGCAGGTGATTGTGGAAAACCGCGCGGGCGTTGCCGGTGTGCTGGCGGCTGATGTGGTCGCCAAGTCAACCGACGGCTTGACGCTTTTGATGGGGCACATCAATTCGCACGGCATTGGTCCGGCGCTGAATCCCAAAATGCCGTACAACGCCGACACCGATTTCTCGCCACTAACACTGGTCGGCGTGACGCCGAATGTGCTGATTTGTCATCCGAATGCACCTGCAAAAACGGTCAAGGACATCGTCGCATTGGCCAAGGCAAAACCGGGCACGTTGTCGTTCGGCTCGGCAGGCAGCGGTAGCGCGCAACATCTGGCGTTGGAACTCTTCAAGGTCGCGGCGGGTATTGACGTATTGCATGTGCCGTACAAAGGCAGCGCGCCACTGTTGACCGATTTGATGGGCGGGCAAATCAACTATTCGTTTGACACCATGGCGGCAGTGACGCCGCATGTCAAAGGCGGCAAGATGTACGCCGTTGCGCAGACGCGGCCTAAGCGATCTGGGTCATATCCTGATTTGCCGACAGTCGCCGAGAGCGGCTATCCCGGCTTCGATGCAACGACTTGGTACGGCATGATCGGCCCCGCAAAAATGCCTACTGATCTAGTCGCAAGAATCAGCCGCGACATCAATGCCGCGATGGCGCTGCCCGACGTCAAAGAGCGTTTGGCGGGCGTTGGCGCGGAGGACGGTGGAGGCACCGCGCAACAGTTTGCGGATTTTATGCGCGCAGAGCGCATCAAGTGGGCGAAGGTGGTGAAAGACGCAAACGTGAAAGTGGATGCGTAGATTCGGGCACGTTTGCGGCGTTTTCCAGCTAGTGGCTTTTTGCTGAAATCGCCACAAGACCGGGGCTAAACGCTGATTTGTCGAATTATCGACTTTTCAGCTATTCGTGCACTAAGCCTTGTTCTAATAGGGCTTGGACAAAAAAGTTGATAGCGTCAGCGCAGTCTTGCCCGCACCGATGACTACGAAACTCCGCGCGGTCTCGGGCAACCCGACAACCTCTCCGGCCGGAATGCAGCGCACGCCCTTCTCCACTTCGAAGGGCGGCTTGCTGGTGGCCGGGATGCTTCCTTCCAGGTATGTGGTGTCCACCACCTTGCGCTGCACCCGCACCTCTTGCCGGGCTCCGGTAAGACGGGACACAACTTGGTGCAAGTTGTTGTCACCACCGATGTAATCGGCACAGGGCAGGAAGCGCACTCGCCCGGTTGGCAGAAAATGTTCTTGCATCACGTGCGCGAAGTAGACGCGCAGCTCGTCGGGGTCGAAGGT
>JANXNO010000297.1 GCA_025354075.1 Burkholderiales bacterium
ATGTGCGCAAACATGCGCATCTGCCGGGTGTTCACGAGGCCGTACGGAATCGCAACCCGCAGCATCGGCGCGTGCTTTTGCACGTAAAGGCCGTTTTGCAGGCGCAGCGGCTTGAACGCTTCGCCGTCGAGTTCGCCCGACAAGAAGCGTTCCGTCTGGTCGCGAAACTGCGCAACGCGTTGGTCAACAATGGACTGGTCAAATGCGGTGTACTGATACATGCAAGTATTGTCAGGGCGAGAAATCGCCACTGACCGACATCAAACGGAATAAGCAAATTACCTGAATGAGCAACGTTCACGTCCACAGTTTCGCGCCTATCGCTGATGCTCGCGCCACGCGCCTGGTGCTGGGCAGCATGCCGGGTGCGGCGTCGCTATTAGCGAACCAGTATTACGCGCATCCGCACAACGCGTTCTGGCGCATCATGGCGACTTTGACAGGCGTTGCGCCGAACGCTGCGTACGAGGAGCGCGTGCGCGCATTACAAAACGCCAATCTCGCCGTGTGGGACGTGCTGCAATCATGCGAACGACCGGGCAGCCTTGATGCGTCCATCCGCCGCGACAGCGAAGTGGCCAACGACTTCGCCACATTCTTCGCGCGGCATCCGCTCATCACGCACGTTTTTTTCAACGGCGGTGCGGCGGAGGCAAGCTTCAAGCGGCATTGTGCGGCGCTGTTGCGCGAGCCTCGGCTGAGTTTTCAGCGTTTGCCGTCGACCAGCCCGGCGCATGCGGCGTTGCGCTTTGAGCACAAACTCGCGGCGTGGCGCGCGGCTCTTCTGACGACGGCCTGAAGGCTCAATGCCACAGCACAGTTTGGGCACCTAAAAAATCGCTTTTGCGCTGCGCCACGTCAAAACTGCGCAAACAAGCGATATATTTATGGGTTGTCTAATCAAAATTTCCGGGGTTACTGTTATGAAAACTATTTTTAGTGCGGTGCTGGTGTCTGCGTTCGCAGCGACTGCTTTTGCGCAAACGACTGCGCCGACTGCTGCGCCTGCTGCTGCCGCTCCCGCCGCCGTCGTTCCGGTCGCGCCCACCGCGCCTAAGGTCGAAGAGAAAAAGGCTCCCGCCGCAACGCCAGCAACTGCGCCAGCCGCAGGCGACGTCACCACCGGCAAAGCGGCCTGGTACGGCAAAAAATTTAACGGTCGCAAAACGGCGAGTGGTCAGCGTTTCAATGCGGGCCTGTTGACTGCCGCGAGCAACACGCTGCCTTTCGGCACACTGGTCAAAGTAACCAATCTGAAAAACAAAAAGAGCGTGACCGTTCGTATCAATGATCGCGGCCCCAAGCAGGCGGATCGCATCATCGACGTGACGCGTGCTGCGGCGGCGCGCTTGGGCATGCTGAAGAGCGGTATTGTTGACGTGGAACTAAAGGTCGTCGGCAATGCGAAGCGCGGCACCAAGATGATGACGAAAAAAGCCAAAAAGGCGTAAGTTTTTGTCGCGCAGCAAAGGGCACCTTGGTGCCCTTTTTCATCGAATGCGACGACTCAAAACAGCGATTGCTGCGCTGACGCTTTGACGGGCGGCAGGAACTGCGTCAGGTCTAGCTCTGGCAGGTTGGTGGCACTCAATCCGAGGCGCGCGCAGGTCTTACGGAAGCGCTGCCGGATCAACTCAGCAAAGATGCCGGTGCCGCGCATGCGCTCGCCAAAATCGCTGATGTTTTCGCGCCCGCCTTTCATGTCGCGGATGCGGTTCATGACGTGTTCGGCGCGGTCGGGGAAGTGCGTCGCGAGCCAGTCTTTGAACAGGTCTTTGACCTCATACGGCAAGCGCACCACGGTGTAGCTCCCGCACACCGCACCGGCCTCGCGAGAAGCCTCCAAAACCCGCTCGATAAATTCGTCGTTGATAAACGGGATGATCGGCGCGACCAACACGGTGGTCGGGATGCCCGCATCGGAGAGTTCACGCACGGCTCGCAGGCGATTGGCGGGCGTGGAGGCGCGCGGCTCGAGAATTCGCGTCAGGTCGTTGTCGAGCTGTGAGATCGAGATGAATACATTGACCAGTTTGCGCTCGGCCATTGCTGCCAGCAGGTCGATGTCGCGACAGATCAACGCGTTTTTGGTAACGATCGTCAGCGGGTGATTGCAAGCGTTCAACACTTCGATCAAGTCGCGTGTGATGCGCTCGGTTTTTTCTATCGGCTGATACGGATCGGTATTCGCGCCCAAGTTGATGGCCGACGGTTTGTAGCCGCGCTTACCGAGCTCGTTGCGCAGTAATTCCGCCGCGTTGCGTTTGGCAAAAATCTGCGTCTCGAAATCCAGTCCCGGCGACAGATTCAGATACGAATGTGTTGGACGCGCATAGCAGTAAATGCAGCCGTGCTCGCAGCCGCGATACGGGTTGATCGACTGATCGAAGCGAATGTCGGGCGACTCATTGTGCGAGATGATGCTGCGCGCGGTTTCAATGTGGATGACCGTTTTCGGTCTCTTCGCTGCGCGCTCAACCGCCTCATCCTCGCCCCAGCCATCATCAAACCATTCGGCATCGCGTGACTCAAAGCGACCCGCCACATTTAGGGTGGCACCCCGACCCTTGGCGATAGTTTTTGGCGCGCTCATATAACTGTAATTATGCACAGTAATGGTTATCTTTGGAAGCACGGATTTGCCAGAAATCAATGTGCGCTAAGCTCGCGTCGAGATTCACGTCACACGAGCCTGGGGAGCCCATGTCCACTGATACGCCGTCGCTCGACATCCTGCTGGTGGAGGACGAACCAGCGATTGCCGACACGTTGATCTATTCGCTGAGGGCAGCGGGGCTTGTCGTGCATCACGTTTCTACGCTCGCACAGGCGCGGACGCATCTGATCAACGTAATACCCTCGCTGGTGGTGCTTGATCTCGGTTTGCCGGATGGTTCGGGGCTTGATCTGTGTCGCGAAATTCGTCGAGCGAGCGAGGTGCCGATTTTGATGCTGACGGCGAAGAGCGATGAGGTAGATCGCATCGTGGGGTTGGAACTCGGCGCGGATGACTACGTGACCAAACCGTTTAGTCCACGTGAGGTGGGCTTGCGCATCAAGACAATCTTGCGACGTGCGCAAACGAGTGCCGTTACCGTCGTGTCGGCGAAGGCGTTTGTGATCGATGGCGACCGGGCGAGTTTCGCAGGAACGTGGCTTGATCTCACGCGTCGTGAGCTGCACTTGTTGCAACGATTGTTGAGTACGCCGGGCCGAATTTATTCGCGCGACGCGTTACTTGATCTGGTGTGGGGACAGGACGCGGAGAGCATGGAGCGCACCGTGGATACGCACATCAAGACGTTGCGCGCCAAGCTGCGCAGTGTTGACCCGACGCATGACGTGATCGTGACCCATCGCGGCCTCGGCTACTCATTGCAACTGCCGGAGCGTTAGCGTGTATCTTGGCATCCGCGTGTTTTTTGCAGTGATCACCATACTGGGCGTAGCGTGGTTTTTTGTGTTCAACGCGTTCGTGCACGAGATCAAACCCATCGCACGCGAAGTGATGGAAGAGGTGATGGTTGACGCCGCCCACCTTCTGGCGGAATTGGCCACCGATGATCTGGTCGCGGGCCGCATTGCCGATGGCGCGTTCGCAGCGCACGTGAAAAATTATCGCGCCCGCCAGGTCGATGCCAACATCTGGGGGGTGGGTAAGGACACGCTGGATTTTCATGTGCTGGTGACCGATGCGCGCGGGGTGGTGCAGTTTGATTCGGCAGGTAAGGCGCAGGGGCAGGATTTCAGCGCGTGGCGCGACATCAAACTCACCCTGGCGGGCGAGTACGGCGCGCGCGCCACACGCGAAGTGCAGGATGCTTCGGGCACGGCGGTGTATTACGTGGCCGCGCCGATTCGTCACAACGGTGCGCTCGTGGGCGTGCTCAGCGTATCGAAGGATGCAGGGACGGTACTGCCGTTCATTGAACGCGCGGAACAGACGATCACACGCAGTGGCTTGTGGATGCTGTTCTGGACGTTACTGATCGGTGTGTTGGTCACGCTGTGGACGGTGTATGAAGTGCGGCGACTCGCGCGCTATGCGGCGGACGTGGAGGCGGGTAAGCGCGTGCCGCTGCCGCATGTGCGTGGCGAGCTGGGCAAGCTCGCGCAGGCGATGGCGTCGATGCGTGATCGGCTGGAAGGGCAGGCCTATGTGGAGCGCTATGTCACCGCGTTGACGCACGAACTGAAATCACCGCTGGCTGCGATTCGCGCGTCGGGCGAACTTTTGAACGAACCGCTGCCGGATGCGGATCGCACGCGTTTTGCTGGCCACGTCGTCGCACAAAGCGAGCGCATGCAGCACACGGTGGAGCAACTTCTGGAACTCACGCGCCTGGAGCAGACGCAGGCGCTGGCAAGTCGCGTGTCGCAGGCGGTGATGCCGCTGGTCATATCGGTGGTTGCGTTGGCGATGGCGCGTGCGGATGCGGCGAAGGTGCGGCTCACGTTGACTCCGGGAGATGACGCGTTGCTGGCGGTGATTGATCGCGAATTGATCGATCTGGCGCTGTCGAATTTGATTGATAACGCGATTGCGTTTTCTTCCATTGGTGGTGCCGTGGAGGTGAATGTTGTGGCCGAAGCGGATTTCGTTGTAATGAACGTGCAGGACGAAGGGCCAGGCGTGCTGGATGCCGTGCTCGGCAAGCTGGGGCAGCGCTTCGTGTCCACACCGCGACCCAATGGCGAGCCCAAAAGCAGTGGTCTGGGCCTGGCCATCGTCGCACAAATCGTAACGTTGCACGAAGGTACGTTCACGCTTGCAAACAATGCGCGTGGCGCGTTGGCGGTTGTGCGGTTGCGGCGCAGCTGACGGTGGCGGCTCCTGTCATTCCCGTGACGACGGGAATGACATAAGACACAACTTCATCCTCACTTCACACACTTCACCGGCATTTCACTGAGCGCACAGAAACTCATTCCGTCAAATTGATTGGGAGTGCGTGATGCTGTCGAAGGCGATGCTGGTGAAACTAGGTGCGTTGTTTGCGGTGCTGATGCTGTTGGCGTTGGGGTTGAATGCGATCAGCGGGGTGACGGCGCAGCGGGTGGGGCAACGAGCCTTTGCCGTGGCCAGCATTGCGCAGAGCGCGGCGGGCCCGCAGGTGCTGGCAGGGCCGGTGATTTCGCGGGTCTGCGTGCAGGAATCGGTCGCGAGCAAGGTGATCGACGGTAAGACGGTCAGCGAAACCAAACGCGAGTCCCAGGTGTTGCGTGCCTTTCCGGCCACGCTGGACTGGCGCGGTGACGTCACCGTCGAACCGCGCCGACGCAGTCACTACACGATCAACACCTATCTGGCAGCGCTTGTCGGGGCGGCGAAATTTTCGTCCTTGCACGGGCTCATCACGCCGGTTGCGGTGGCCAAAAGCACCATCAGTTGTGGTGAGCCGCGTCTTGACGTGGTGCTCTCGCATCAAAGCGGCATTCAGTCGGCGGAGGTGAACATTGATGGCACGTTGATGATGCTCGCGTCCGGCAGCACGGACGGTGTGGCGGGCTTCTCCGTGCCATTGCCCGGACTCACCGATGCGGTGATAGCCGCGAAAACCATGTCGGTAGACGTGAAGCTTGATCTGCTCGGCATGGAGAGTTTTTCGTTGCTGCCAGTGGGCAACGACAACACGATGAAGCTCACGTCGAAATGGCCGCATCCATCGTTCGCCGGGGCCTTCCTGCCGCGCGAAAAAACGCTGTCGGCGCAGGGCTTTTCAGCGAACTGGAAAGTGTCGTCGCTGGCGACCGATGCACAGTCGCGCTTCCCGTGCGGTGTTACCAGTGCCAACAAGAACGCCTGCGCCGAAGGCATGGCGGTGACCTTCGTCGATCCGGTGAATGCGACGGCGCTCTCCGAGCGCGCGGTTAAATACGGGGAGCTGTTTATCGCGCTGACTTTTGTCGGGCTGGGGCTCTACGAATTGCTGCGCCGGATCAAGGTGCATCCGGTGCAGTATTTGCTGATCGGCGCGGCGCTGGCAGTGTTCTTTTTGTTGCTGCTGAGTGTGTCGGAGCACCTGCCGTTTGCAACCGCGTACCTGCTCGCCGCGCTCGGCTGCACCGCGTTGATCGGCGTGTACGCGAAGAGCGTGCTCGGTGGCTGGCGCGGCGCGTCGCCAGTGGCCGGCGGCTGCGCGACGCTCTACGGCGTGCTGTATCTGGTGCTGCAGTCAGAGCAGCACGCGCTGCTGGCCGGGTCGCTGTTGATTTTTGCCGTGCTGGCGGTGGTGATGTTGTCGACGCGGCATATTCGCTGGGGGTCGGTGTCGGCGGACGAGCGCACTCATGTGCAATA
>JANXNO010000318.1 GCA_025354075.1 Burkholderiales bacterium
CCGGCAGAGCGCCGACGCGCATCTTGATTTCATCGAGACTTTCGAAACCCTGCGCGAGGTGATGCGCGACGATGCCGATAAAGCCGGGAGCCAGACCGCATTGCGGCATGAAGGCCGTTTTGGCGTCTTGTGCCAAGCCCATGATGGCTTTGGTCGCGGCGACGTCTTCGGTCAGATCGAAGTAGTGGCAACCTGCGTTTTTGGCAGCGGTGGCGATCTTGAGGGTGAGATGATACGGCAGCGCGTTGATGACTGCGTCGTGGCTCTTGATCGCGCTTTCGAGCGCACGGGAATTGTTGGTGTCGACGATGGCAGTGTTGATCTTTAGATGCGCGAGCTTGTCGAGCGAGGCTTGCGTCTGGTCGATGACCGTGAGCGTGTAGTCACCGCTGTTGACCAGCAGGTGAGCGATGGTGTGGCCGATATGTCCGGCACCGAGAAGCGCGATTTTCATGATTTTTGGTGACACGGCAGGTTGCCGTAGGTTGCATTTATTATGAAATTTTAGAGAACAGTGATGACGATTAATAGGACTAAAAGCATCGATACGTTGCATTAAATAGGACAATATGTAGTCGTACATATACGTTTTGTATTATTGAGGTGACAGATGGCTTCAGCTCCCCGCAAAAACGCATCCCCATCGTCCGCCAGTCAGCGCCCTGCACTCGACGCAACAGACCGCGAACTGCTAGCTTTGCTGCAGGCGAACGCACGCGAAAGCGTGACGACACTGGGCAAAAAACTTGGCGTGGCGCGCACGACCGTCATCGCGCGCATGGAGCGATTACAGACAAGCGGCGTGATTACCGGCTACAGCGTGCGGCTCAATCAGGCGACGCTGGAGAAAAGCTTGCAGGCGTACGTCGGACTGTCGGTTGAGCCGCGCGCGGGACGTGACGTATTGAAGCGGCTCGCCAAGATGCCCGAAATCAAACTGGTGTGCAGCGTGAGCGGTGAGTTTGACTACGTCGCGTGGATTCGCGCGGATTCACCATACGCGCTGGATCGGTTGCTGGATGAGATGGGTGAAACGGCAGGGGTGAGCAAGACGACTACATCGGTGGTGCTTGCGGAAAGAATTAATCGCGGCTAACGCCCTTCTCCGTTTATGGGAGAGGGAACCAAGCGCTAAATCCGCCTGCCCGTCTCCGCATTAAACCAATGCACACGTATCGGGTCGAACGACAGCGGTAGCCGCTCGCCAACTCGCACACTGGTGGCATTATCGAGCCTGCAAATGATTCGATAATTCGCGAATTGCCCATAGGCGTAGGCGTCTGCACCGACCCACTCAATCATTTGCACGGCGATGGAAAAACGCGCCTGCGCTTCTGGCACCAGCTGCAAATGTTCCGGCCGCACACCTAGCGCCACGCGATCACCATTGGCAATCGTTGACGGGAATTCGCCGACGTGAAACATGTCGCCCTGATCGGTTTTGAGCGACTGCCCCGCGCGTACGCCCCAGAGCTGATTCATCGCCGGGGTGCCTATGAAGTTGGCTACGAACAGTGATGCGGGACGCTCGTAAACTTCTTTTGGCGAACCGACCTGTTCGATGATGCCGCTGTTCATCACCAGCATGCGATCAGACAGCGTCATAGCTTCGATCTGGTCATGCGTGACGTAGAGGCTCGTGACTTTCAGTTCGTGATGCAGCTTCTGGATTTCGAGGCGCATGTCGACGCGTAGCTTGGCATCGAGATTCGAAAGCGGTTCGTCAAACAAAAATACCTTCGGATCACGCACAATCGCGCGTCCCATTGCAACACGCTGCCGCTGCCCGCCAGACAACTCTTTCGGCTTGCGGTCGAGCAGATGCGCAAGCTCCAAAATCTCAGCAGCCTTGCTAATACGCGCGTTAATTTCCTCCGCGGACATCTTGCGAATCTTTAAGCCGTACGACATGTTTTCGCGGACGTTCATGTGCGGATACAGTGCGTAGTTTTGAAACACCATCGCAATGTCGCGATCTTTCGGCTCAAGGTTGTTGACGACTTTGCCGTCGATCCAGATCTCGCCGTCAGTGATCGGCTCTAAACCCGCCACCATGCGCAGCAGCGTCGATTTCCCGCAGCCGGACGGGCCGACGATCACCACAAATTCGCCATCAGCGATGGTGAGATCAACACCGTGGATCACATCCACATTTCCGTAGGATTTTTTGACGTGTTTAAATTCGACTTGAGCCATAGCACGCACTATATCAAGGGCACGCGTCATCTGTGCAAACGCGATCAACTTTCGGGGAAAACCCGCGTTTGCTCCGTTCGATGAACAGAACATTTGCACGTAGACAAAAAAAGTGTCACATTCGCAGCTTATGCTCACGCATTAGAAAAAATTAGGACAAGAGGAGACGGTATGAAATTCATTTACAAGGCGCTCACCAGTGCAGTGGCTGCGGCGGCATTGCTCTCGGGCAGCGCGTTTGCGCAAAACAAGCCGGTAGAAATTCAGATGTGGCACGCGTTGACCGGCTTGGGCGGCGAGACGCTGTCCAAGTACGGCGACGAGTTCAACAAGATGCAGAGCGACTACAAAGTCGTGGTCTCGTTTAAGGGCCAATATCCCGAGCAGCGCGCCGCTGCCGTTGCCGCCTTTCGTGCAGGCAATCCGCCGCACATCATGCAGATGTTCGACGCGGGCTCCGGCGACATGATGGGCGCGAGCAAGGCGATTGTGCCTGTGTCCGAGGTGTTCAAGCGGGCGGGCATGCAATTTAACCCCGGCGACTTTATTGCTCCGGCGCGCGGCTATTACGGCTTGAAGGATGGCAGCCTTTTGTCGATGCCGTTTAACGTGTCCACCTCGGTGCTTTTCTACAACAAAGACGCGTTCAAAAAAGCCGGTTTGGATGCCAACAAGCCACCGGCAACCTGGCCCGAATTGATCGCCGCGGCGAAAAAAATTCGCAGCAGTGATGCCACACAGTGCAGCTTCACCACTACCTGGTTGGCGTGGATTCAGCTGGAGCAATTGGGTTCGCGCCACAACATCGGACTTGGCACGCAGTCAAACGGTCGCGGTGGTTTGAACGCGGAGTTGAACTTCAACAATCCACTTTACGTCAAGCAAGTGCAGACCTTGATGGACATGCAAGCCGACAAAACCTTCTCGTATCGCGGTCGCTCGAATGACGCATCCGCTGCGTTTCAGTCCGGCGAATGCGCGATGATTACCCAAAGCTCGGGCGCGTATGGCGGCTACATTCGCGATGCGAAATTTGACTGGGGCGTCGCGCCGCTGCCGTATTGGCCGGAGGCCAAAGGTGGGCCGTACGCAACGACCGTCGGCGGCGCATCGTTGTGGGTGTTCAATGCCCCGAACCGCAGCGTGGCTGAGTTCAAAGGCGTAGCGAAATTTCTTGACTATTTGAAGTCAACGCCGGTGATGACCGACTGGGCGAAAACCACCGGCTTTTTGCCTGCGACCAACGCCGCGTTTAAGTACCTGACCGACGAGGGCTATTACGCGCAAAACCCGCGCACGGCGGTGGCGATCGGCACGCTTGCCAACGGCAAACAGGGCGAGAACACAGGCGGATATCGCTTCGGGCGCTGGACTGAAATTCGCGATTTCTACCATGAGGAGGTTGAGAAAGCGCTGCAGGGTAAACAATCGGCGAAAGAAGCCGTAGAAAACTCAATCAAACGCGGCAACGTGGCGATTCGGGCGTTTGAAAAGACGGCAACGCAGTAGGCTTGACACTTCACTCTCCGCCGGCCTGAATGCGTCACGGTGGGTAATGTCCGGCCAGCGCGGTGCAGCATCTCGGAATGGTGTTTTGCCAAGGCTCGGTGGGCGCTGGATGTCCGCCCTACGAATCGCCCCTGGGACACATACAGCACCGGGCATAATCAGGACTCATGGAACGCCGCGTAATCTTTCCCAATAAGCTGTTGCCGTACTTTCTAGTCGCGCCGCAGCTTGCCGTGACATTGGTGTTCTTCTTCTGGCCTGCGGGTCAGGCCATTCATATGTCGCTGTTGTCACAGGATGCGTTTGGGCAATCGGTGACATTCGTCGGGCTCGACAACTTTAAGGAAGTGCTGTCGGATCCGGACTACATCAAGACGTTGTGGCGCACCTTGATTTTTGCCGGTGCTGTTGCCGTGTGCGCGTTGGCACCCGCGCTGCTGTTCGCAGTGATGGCCGAGCGTGTCGTGCGCGGTGCAACGTTCTATCGCACTGTGCTGGTGTTGCCTTACGCGATAGCGCCAGCTATCGCGGGTGTGCTGTGGCTGTTTATGTTCTCGCCGTCGATTGGTATCGTGGCGTACGGCTTGAAGAAATTGGGCGTCGACTGGAACCCACGGCTCGACGGCAATGACGCGATGGCACTGGTCATCATGGCAGCAGCGTGGAAGCAGATCAGCTACAACTTTTTGTTCTTCCTTGCCGGTCTGCAATCGATTCCAAAAGCCTTGCTAGAAGCCGCGTCCATCGACGGCGCGGGCGAATGGCACAAGTTTAGAACCATCATTTTTCCACTGCTCTCACCCACCACGTTCTTCCTGCTCGTGGTCAATATCGTGTATGCATTTTTCGACACCTTCGGCATCATCGATGCGGTCACCGCCGGTGGGCCTGCCAAGGCCACCGAGGTGTTGGTCTACAAGGTGTATTACGACGGCGTGCATGCGCTAAACCTTGGTTCCTCGTCCGCGCAGAGCGTGATTTTGATGGCGATTGTTATTTTGCTGACGGCCATTCAGTTCAAATATGTTGAGCGCAAGGTGCATTACTAAATGAACGCGCCTCAGTAC
>JANXNO010000324.1 GCA_025354075.1 Burkholderiales bacterium
CGTCGGGCGGCGCGATTGTGATCGACCACACCGAAGCTCTGGTTTCGGTCGACGTCAACTCGGCGCGCGCCACCAAAGGCGGCGACATCGAGACGACCGCGTTCAACACCAACATGGAAGCGGCTGACGAAGTCGCGCGACAGTTGCGCCTGCGCGATCTCGGCGGCCTGATCGTTGTCGACTTCATCGACATGGAATCGCAGAAGCATCAACGCGAAGTGGAAGACAAACTCCGCGACTCGATGAAGCTGGATCGCGCCCGCGTTCAGCTCGGCAAAATCTCGCGCTTCGGCCTGATGGAATTGTCGCGTCAACGCCTGAAGCCAAGCCTGGGTGAGAGCGCGCATCTGCCGTGCCCGCGCTGCCACGGCACAGGCCACATCCGCTCTACTGAATCGACTGCGCTGCACATCCTGCGCATCATCCAGGAAGAAGCGATGAAGGACAACAGCGCACAAGTCGTCGCTCAGGTCCCAGTTGATGTTGCAACCTACCTGCTCAACGAAAAGCGCTTCGATATCCAGTCACTGGAATCACGCCTTAAAGTGAGCGTGGTGCTCATCCCAAATCTGTATATCGAAACGCCGAACTACACCGTTCAGCGCCTGAAGCACGACGAGTTGAACCACAACGAGCCGTTGCCCATGAGCTACAAAATGGTGGATCGTCCTGAGCAGATTGATGCGGCAGCCGAGATCAAGCGAGAAGCCAACGAAGTTCGCGTCGAAGCCGCGGTAAAGGGCATCACACCATCGCAGCCTGCGCCAAACATCGCGCCAAAAGCCGAAGCGATTGCGCCGGTTGCAGCGGCACCGGTCGTGCAGCCTGTGTTGGCTCAGCCTAAATCGGGCTTGTGGTCGAGCATCAAATCAATGTTCGGTATTGAGGCCGCACCACCTGCTGTGGTTGCGCCGGTGGTCAAAGTCGAAGAGAAAAAGCGCGACAGCAACCGCGAAGGCGGCCGCGATCGTGGTGACCGCAATGGTCGCTCAGGTCGCGGGGATCGTAATGACCGGGGTGACCGCAGCGACCGTGGTGGCCGCAATGATCGTGGCGACCGCAAGGATCGTAATGGTCAAAGCGACCCGGCCAAACGCGAGGGTCGCAATGACCGTAGCGAAGGCCGTGGCGAAGGCGCGAAGGCCAGTCAGGGTGATCGTCAACAGCGTGACTCCAGAGCGCCGCAAGGCGCCGTTGTGGAGACGAATGCAGCCGTCAATGGTGCGGCGAATGCTGCAACCGCCGCAAGGCCACCACGCGAGCCGAGAGAAGCCCGTGAGCCACGCGAGCCGCGTGCGGATCGTGGGGAGCGCTCTGAGCGCGGCCCACGTCGCGAACGCGGCGATCGCGCAGAGCGTGCGCCACGTGATGCGAATGCAGTTCCAGCGCCTGTAGCTGAGTTGCCGGTGAACGAAGGCGTGGCAATCGCTGCGTCAGTTGAAGCGACCGATGCAAATTTGACAATAGCCCAACCGCAAGACCGCACGGATCGTCCGCCCCGTGGCGAACGCGGAGCGCGTCGTCGTGACCGA
>JANXNO010000374.1 GCA_025354075.1 Burkholderiales bacterium
ACGCCCAGTTCGGTGGCGCGCCGTTCAACGGCGGGCCCGCCACGCGCGGTGAGCAGCGCCACTTTCCAGCCCGCCTGTTTGGCCAGCGTGATGCCGAATCCGTCAAGCACCGAGAAGGATTTGATCTCGTCAGCGCCGAGATAATTCAGGCTGCCATCGGTGAGTACACCGTCGACGTCACACACCAGTGCGCGCACACTGCGCATGCGCTCGGCAACGGTTAATGGCGGCGCAGGTTTGGCCATGCTCTAGACGACCTTTGCCCGCAACAGATCAAACATATTGAGCGCACCGACCAGCCTTTTGTCCGCGTCAAGCACCAAAAGCTGCTGCTTGCGCCCGGCTTCGAGCAGTCCCACCGCTTCGACGGCGAGCGCGTCGGGGCCAATGCTCACCGGATGCACCGTCATGAAATCGGCCACGCGCGCGGCGTTGAAGTCACTGATTTTTGGCAGGCACCGACGCAAATCGCCATCGGTAAATACGCCCGCGACGGTGCCATCGGCGTGCATCACGGCCGTCATGCCCATGCCTTTGCCGGTGATTTCGAATAGTGCTTGCGACACGGTTGCACCGAGCGGCACCGTCGGAATCGCATTGCCGGTGCGCATCACGTCTCGCACATGCGTGAGCAGCTTGCGCCCCAGCGAGCCGCCCGGATGAGAGCGTGCGAAGTCCTCAGCCGTGAACCCGCGCGCTTCAAGCAAGGCCATCGCCAGCGCATCGCCCAACGCCATCGCGGCGGCCGTGCTGGCGGTGGGCGCCAGGCCCAATGGACAGGCTTCTTCCGCCACGCGAGCGTCAAGCGCGATGTCAGATTCGGTGGCGAGCGTGGACGCTTCGTTGCCAGTGATCGAAATAATTTTTGCGCCAACGCGCTTGATCGGCGTCAGCAACGCGTTCACCTCCGCCACTTCACCCGAGTTCGACAGCGCGATCACCACGTCATCCATCGCGATCATGCCCATGTCACCGTGGCTTGCCTCGGCGGGGTGGACGAAGAAGGCGGGGGTGCCGGTGGAGGCGAGGGTTGCGGCTAGTTTGCGGCCAACGTGGCCGGATTTGCCGATGCCGGTCACCACTACGCGGCCTTTTGACGCCAAAATTGCTTGCACTGCGTCGACCATCGGCTGGCCAATGCGCGCTTCCATCGCCGAAATAGCAGACGCCTCGGTGGCCAACACCGATTTGGCACGTCGCAAGATGGCGACAGCGTCTACTGCAATATTCATGCGAGGCAGTATAGCGAGGTCGGCTTTCAGGTGGGTGGGTTGGTTGGCGTTTTCCCGTAGGCGGCGCGGAATTGTCGCGGGTGGTTGGCCGGATTGGCAGATAACTGGGCAACAGCTTTTTAGCGAAATTGCTATTTTACTTGGGCTTAGGCGTCTATTTATCCATTTATCAACTTATCGCATTTTAGTGTCGTTTGCCCATTTAAATTGGCGTTTTCGCTGAAAAGCTGTTACCTCAAAAAGTGTGCTAGCAACCGATTTTGAAAACGTCGTCCCAGCTCGGTCGGTGCGATTTTTGTGTGGTCGCGCAAAATCAAACCTTCCCGTTCGCCCTCATTCAAAACCGCGTTGACAAGCGAGATCGGATAACCCGTGCGTTCAGCAAACCACGCGACCGGAAAGCCATCGTTGAGACGCAACGCGTTCAGCATGAACTCAAAACCAATCTCGTCGCGCTTGATGATGCGCCGCTCGAACACACAACTCGCCGGATCCGCGCCGAGCGCCTTTTGCATGTAATCACGCGGTTGCTTGACCCGCTCGGTGCGCACAATTTTCGCAGATTCGTTTGATCCCGGCGGGCCGCCCGGCATCGACAATTTGCCGTGCGCACCGGCCCCAATTGCGACGTAATCGCCAAAGCCCCAATAATTCAAATTGTGTTGGCAACGCATGCCCGGCCTGGCGTAGGCCGAGGTTTCGTAATGCTCGTAGCCCGCCACGCCCAGTATTTCCTCGACGCGAATCTGCATGTCGGCTGCTTGGTCATGATCGGGAAGTGGCGGAGGCTTTTTGGCGAACACCGTGTTCGGCTCCAGCGTCAATTGGTACAGCGACAAATGCGGCGTCTGAAAGGCGAGCGCCTCACGCACATCCTGCTCACATTCAGCCATCGTTTGCGCCGCGCCACCGGTACGTGCAGCGGGCAATGCAAACATCAAATCCAGGTTCACGTTACCCACGGTCGCAAGGCCAATTTCAATCGCGCGCTTCGCCTCGGCGCTGTCGTGCACGCGGCCCAGCGCGTAAAGATGTGCGTCGTTGAAGCTCTGAATGCCGATTGACAAGCGCGTGATGCCCACGGCCTTGTAATCAGCGAATTTCTGCATCTCAAACGTACCCGGATTCGCCTCCAGCGTGATCTCCGCCTGCGGCGACAGACGCGTTCGCGCGCGCACGCCAGCGAGTATCTCGCCAATGCCCTCCGCCGAGAACAAACTCGGCGTACCGCCACCGATAAAAATCGTGTGAATCGTGCGCCCCCAGAACTCCGGCAGCTGCACTTCGAGGTCAGACATCAGGGCGTTGATGTATTCCTTCTCCGGCAACACGCCGCCCTGCTCATGCGAATTGAAATCGCAGTAAGGACATTTGCGAATGCACCACGGAATGTGGATGTAAAGAGAAAGCGGTGGGAGCACCGTGAAGTTCGGCCCGAGCATCGTTGCCGTTTAGTATCCGTGAATTGCGTTATCAGGAAAACTAAGCGTTTTCACCTCAGCTACATACGCCGAAATCGCCTCGTCGATTCCCGTATAGCCCTGCATGAAATTTTTAACGAAACGAGGCAGCTTGCCGCGTGTGATGCCGAGCATGTCGTGCAGCACCAGCACCTGGCCCGAGCAGTCGACGCCTGCGCCTATGCCTATCGTAGGGATGGGTAGTAGCCGGGTGATTTCTGCGGCGAGTGTGGATGGAATGAGTTCGAATACGATCATCGCTGCGCCCGCGTCGGCCAGCTCTTTTGAATGAGCCGTTAGTGTGGCTGCGGCCTCGTCGGTTTTGCCTTGAATTCGGTAGCCGCCGAGCGCGTGGACTGACTGTGGCGTGAGGCCGAGATGGGCGCAGACCGGCACGCCGCGTTCGGTGAGGAAGCGCACGGTTTCTGCCGTCCAGCCGCCGCCTTCAAGCTTGACCATCTGCGCACCAGCCTGCATCAGCGCAGCAGAGCTTTGCATCGCTTGTTCTGCTGATTGCTGATAACTGGCGAACGGCAAATCGCCGATGATCCACGCGGTTTTGTTGCCTGCCGCGACGCTCTTCACGTGATACACCATCTCGTCGAGCGTCACTGGCAACGTGCTGCTGCGGCCCTGTAACACCATGCCGAGTGAGTCGCCAACCAGCAGCATTTCGACGCCCGCTTCGTCGAGCACGCGCGCGAACGTGGCGTCGTAGCAGGTGAGCATGGTGAGCTTTTCGCCAGACGAGTACAGCTCACGCAGGCGGTGCAGCGTGATGGGTTTGCGGGTGGTGCTGGCGGGGTCGTGTGGGTGTGAGGACATGGGTTAAAAATAATTGTGTTGTAGGAGCGGCTTACCGCGACCTCGCGTTCGGAAGGCGCGGTGTGGGTCGCGGCAAGCCGCTCCTACACGCACGTTGCGCTTTTACGCGCCTAGTTGCACGCGCAACGAAGTCAGCGTGTCTTCAAGCTCGGTAACCTTGGCTTCCAGTGCTGCGACGCGGTCAGCCAACGCGATTTCGCGATCCAGTTTTGACGACGGCAAGGTCGGCGTGCCTGCCTCCGGCAGATCGCCGCCGAACAACATATGCTGCCACTTGGCAGCGCGCGCCCCCGCTTCGCGAGGCAGTTGTACCACCAGCGGCGGCGTGAGCTGGCTCATCGCTGACAGCGTGTTTTCTACTTCAGTTAAATCGGCAAATGCATGCATGCGCTCCACGCGCGAACGCAGCTCGCCGGGCATCTGCGCGCCGCGCAACATCAGTTCGCACAACAGCGCGGTTTCAGCTCGTTGCAGGCCGAGGCGTTCAGCAAAGGTTTCGGAATATTTGGGTACCCGGGTCGCCATGCCGGTGAACAGACCGGTGAAACCGCGATCACGCAAACGCTCGACAGCACTCGTCACCTCCGCTTCGGACAGCGCGGTCACCGGCGCGCGATTGTTCATCTGGTTGCAGCCGTTGACAATCGAGTTGATGGTCAGCGGATACGAGTCGGGCACGGTGATGCGCTTTTCGATCATGGTGCCGATTACGCGGGCTTCGATGGCGTCAAGAACTGCTTGCATCGTCCACTCCATAGCGTTGCTGCATTTCGACGAGTAACTTTGCCAGCGCTTTGCCACGATGCGAGCGCGCGCCCTTTTGATCAAGCAGCATTTCGGCCCCCGTCATGCCGAGTTCAACGTCAAGGAAATATGGGTCGTAGCCGAAGCCGCCGTTGCCGCGCGGCACATCAATAACCTCTCCATACCAGCGGCCTTCGGCAATGATCGGTTCCGGATCAATTTCGTTCAGCACGAGCGCGAGCACGGCGGTGTAATGTGCGCTGCGATCTGAAACGCCTTGCAAATCCGAGATGAGTTTTGCGTTGTTGTCCGCATCACTTTTGTGCTGACCGGCGTAGTACGCCGAGTTGACGCCAGGATTGCCGCCCAGCGCGTGAACACAAATGCCGGAGTCATCCGCAAGCGATGGCAACCCGGTGTGACGCGCCGCATTGCGCGCTTTGGCGAGCGCATTTTCCAAAAAAGTGCAGTGCGGTTCTGGCGCTTCCGGCACGTTGAATGCGCTTTGCGGAATGACTTCGATGCCGAGCGGCGCGAGCAGGCGTTCGAACTCTTTGAGCTTTTTTGCGTTGCCCGTGGCGATGACGAGTTTTGAAATGGGCGTCATGGGCGCTGCAAGCTACGCCGCCGCAATCGCCGCCACCTGCGCCGCGTTCAATTGATTCAAACCTTCCGCAGCGAGCGCCAACAACGCGTCCATTTCAGCGCGGCTGAACGGAGCGCCTTCGGCGGTGCCCTGCACTTCGACGAAGCCGCCGTTGCCGGTCATCACGACGTTCATGTCGGTCTCGCAGTTCGAGTCTTCTACATAGTCGAGATCGAGAACCGGCATGCCTTGATAGATGCCTACGGAGACTGCGGCTACAGAGTCATTCAACGGTGACGCCGCGAGCGTTCCCGCTTTCACCAGTTTGTTCAGCGCGATGGACAGCGCAACATACGCGCCGGTGATCGATGCGCAGCGCGTGCCGCCGTCGGCTTGCAACACGTCGCAATCGAGCGTGATCTGCCGCTCGCCGAGCTTCTTCAAATCGACCACGGCGCGCAGGCTGCGACCAATCAGGCGCTGAATTTCTTGCGTGCGACCGCTTTGCTTCCCGCTCGCGGCTTCGCGCCGTGAGCGCGTGTGCGTGGAGCGCGGCAGCATGCCGTATTCCGCCGTCACCCAGCCTTCGCCCGAGCCCTTTTTATGACCTGGCACGCCGTTCTCGACGCTGGCATTGCACAGCACGCGGGTGTGACCACATTCGATCAGCACCGAGCCTTCGGCATGCACGGTGAAGTGCGGTGTGATTTTGACGGGGCGGAGCTGGTTGGCGGTACGGTTGGATGGACGCATGCGAGAGCCAAATGAAATGAACAATGGCCCCGATTGTAGGTTGCGCCTCCCTACACGGACGAGTCCTAAGGCAGAAAGGCCGTCCCGCACTTCGCGTTGAGATCAACGCGAATCGTGTCCCAAGGGGTGGTGATGCCAGTGCCGTCGGTCACCGCGCTGCCCCTCAAACCAAGCATGGCGCGGGTGAGGATCAAGCCCTCTTTGCTGGCGAGCATGGGGTTCACGCCGTCCATGTGCAGGGTGCAGACGAGGTACGCAGGGCCAATGCTGAAGCTCTGGTTTGCGGTAGCGGCTAGATAGGTGGCATCGGTTGGTGCCGAAGCGGTAATCGTGCAGGTGCCTACCGTGATGCCAGTGACGGTGCTGCCGTTGGTGCCGCTCACGGTGCAGGTACCGGGCGTGGCGCTAGTGAACGTGATCGGCGTGACGCCTTGATTGGACGTGGCCGATAGAAGCCCCGTGCCACTGACGGCGACGGCGGGCGC
>JANXNO010000392.1 GCA_025354075.1 Burkholderiales bacterium
CCCGCAAGGGCAACCGTGCGGATGTGATGTTTGTGGTCAACGGCATACCGGTGTGCATCGTGGAGCACAAGAACCCGAAAGACGGCGACGCGATTGAGCGCGGCATCAAGCAGGTGCGGCGCTACGAGCTTGAGACGCCCGAGCTCTTGGCGAGCACGCAGCTTTTCAATGTGACCCATGTGCTGGATTATTGGTATGGCGTGACGTGGAATGTGACGCGCCGCGACATGGCGCGCTGGAAGCAGATGCCCGAGGAGACCTACAAGTTCGCCGTGCAGTCGTTCTTCGAGCCGCATGACTTTTTACGCACCTTGCAACACTGGATTTTGTTCTATGTGCAGGACGGCGAAACGCGCAAGTCGGTGCTGCGTCAGCATCAGCAGCGCGCAACGGAATCAGTGTTGATGCGCTGCGCAGACCCGCTCAAAACACGCGGCCTGATCTGGCACACACAGGGCTCTGGCAAGACCTTCACGCTGCTGACGGCGGCGCGGCGCATCTTGGAAGACAAGGCGCGATTTCAGAACGCTACAGTGATTCTGGTGGTGGACCGCACCGAGCTGGAAGGCCAGTTGAAGGGCTGGGTTGAGCGACTGCTGGGCGAGATGCAAAAGCAGGATATCGCCACCAAACGCGCGAATAGCAAGGTCGAGCTGCAAACGCTGCTGGATGCGGATTTTCGGGGTTTGATCATTTCGATGATTCACAAGTTCGAGGGCATCAGCAAGGAAAGCTGTACCCGCGACAACGTGTTTGTGTTCATCGATGAGGCGCATCGCTCGGTGGCTAAAGACTTGGGCACCTATTTGATGGCGGCGGTGCCCAACGCGACCATTTTGGGCTTCACCGGTACGCCCATTGCGAACAACGCGCAGGGCGAAGGCACGTTCAAAATTTTTGGCGCGCAGGATGACTTGGGTTATCTCGATAAATATTCCATCGCAGAGTCCATCGCCGACGAAACCACGCTGCCGATCAAGCATGTGATGGCACCATCAACGATGACGGTGCCTGCCGAGCGGCTGGATAAGGAATTCTTCGAATTGGCGGCTTTGGACGCCGTGACGGACGTGGAGGAGCTCAACAAGGTACTGGATCGGGCCGTGGGCTTGCGCACCTTCCTGACTGCCGATGATCGCATTGAAAAGGTGGCCGCCTTTGTGGCGGAGCACTTTCAGGAGACCGTGCTGCCGCTGGGCTACAAGGCGTTTGTGGTGGCGGTGAATCGCGAGGCCTGCGCCAAATACAAGAAAGCGTTGGACAGGCTCTTGCCGCCCGAGTGGTCGGTGCCGGTGTATAGCGAGAACGCGGCGGACATCGAGGAACGCCCGATGGTGGCGGAGCTGCAAATCAGCGCTGATCGAGAAGAAGACGTGCGCTTGCAATTCAAAAAAACCGACCAGAACCCGAAGATATTGATCGTCACCGACAAGCTGCTGACGGGCTATGACGCGCCGGTGCTGTATTGCCTGTATCTCGACAAGCCGATGCGCGACCATGTGCTGTTGCAAAGCATCGC
This sequence comes from Burkholderiales bacterium, assembly GCA_025354075.1. GTDB lineage: Bacteria > Pseudomonadota > Gammaproteobacteria > Burkholderiales > Casimicrobiaceae > Casimicrobium. Next base: position 1,520 of record JANXNO010000392.1, read on the forward strand.
ACGCGTGAACCGGCCCTACGTGGATGCGCAAGGCGTCAGCAAGAAGATTGGTCTGGTGGTGGACTTTGTCGGCGTGCTGCGTGAGCTGAAAAAGGCGCTGAAATTTGATTCGGACGACGTAGACGGCGTAATCGAAGACCTCGACGTGTT
>JANXNO010000396.1 GCA_025354075.1 Burkholderiales bacterium
TCACGTAGTGACGCGTTTCACCGAAGCAGCTTGTCGGCAAACCCACTTTTTCGACGTAATGGAGCGCGACCCGTTTGCCGACGTTGCGGTTGATGGTTGCTGCGGCGGTTTCGTCCCACACCGTAAAAAAGAACTTTTCGGGCAGGCCGCCGGGCAGGACCACCATGTTCAGCTCCCCCTCCCAAGTCTTGCAGACCCAGCCTTTTTTCGAGAATTTTTGCACCACGCCGGCGCGTTCACCCTCGGAGTAGCTGTAATTCCAGACCGCAAAACCATAGGCTACCGCTAAAACTGCTGCGGCCACGAGGATAAACAACAAGGGCAATATGAACCCGCGCTGTCCGGAATTTTGTGTTTTCATAATGCGGGACTGGAAAATATTCAGCTTTTGAGACATAATGTAGGCCGTTGAAAATACAACGCTTTATTGCAGCTCGCAACGTCCATTTCGCACCGGTTCACACTGGTTTTACACGAAATAACAGTGGCTTGATGCGGTGCAAGCGAAACTCAAGGTGTTGATGTCTATGCTCGATCCGAATCAGATCGCCAAATTTCGTCAACAAACGGCGACACCGCGTAAACGCTCGGTGGCCGGCAGTTGGACCAGACTCTGCGGAACCTGTAAGCAGCCCGCGATTATTCGTGGTGGCAAGACGCGTAAAGTAGGTGGCCGCACGGTTTTTACTTGCGCAGGCTGCTTGACCAAATTGCTCGAAAAGCCGGACGACGAGTCGTCGGCCATGACTGGCACCGACGGCGGCGAATAATCCGTTACGGTTTCGCCTGATTTTCTGGCTTCAACCAGAATAACTTGCTTCACCCCGCAGCGTCCTGCGGGGTTTTGTTTTGTCTGCTTAGTCCGCGTAAGCCTTGGCCGCCTGAATAATAGGTGACCATTTGGTGATTTCTGCTGCCAGCAATGCTTTGGCACCCGCTGAGTTCTGACGGTCAGCCGGCATGATTTCAGCGCCAAGATCCTTCATCTTGGCCGCAAAACCGGGATCCTTGATCGCCGCCTGCAACGCCGTTTGCAGCTTGCTCACTACGTCGGCAGGGGTGTTCTTCGGTGCGTACAAAATGTGCCATACACCGACTTCAAATCCCGGCAGCTCGGTCGCCAATGGTGGCAACTCAGGGAAGTTGGCCAGTTTGCTTTTGCTGGTAACGCCGAACGCCTTGATTTTTCCGCCCTTGATCTGACCGGTCGTGTTGGTGGTCTGATCGCACATGATGTCGACGTTTCCGCCAAGCAGTGCGGTCATCGCCGGACCGGTGCCCGAGAACGGCACTGTCGTCAACTCGGTCTTCATCGCGCTTTGCAGCAGCAAACCACACAAATGTGATGCCGCGCCGACGCCCGCGTTGGCGAGGTTGATTTTGTCCTTGTTAGCTCGGACGTAAGCCAGCAGATCCTTGAGATTGGTCTGCGTCGTTTGTGGCTTGGCGATCAGCGTCATGGGCACATCCACGACCGCGCCGATGGGAATGAAGTCTTCCAGCGGCTTGAAGTCGAGCTTGCGATACAGCGACGGTGCGGTCGACATGCCGATGTGGTGAAACAGCAGCGTATAGCCATCACCTGCAGCGCGAGCGACTTTGCCTGCACCGATGGTGCCACCGGCACCGCCCACGTTTTCGACAACCATTGCACCCTTGAGCTGCGTGCCCATCGCCTGCGACAACGAGCGCGCAACGACGTCGGTCGGGCCACCTGCTGCAAACGGCACGATGACTGAGATCGGCTTGTCGGGATACGCTGCAAACGCGCTGCTGGCGGTCACCACGCAGGCGACGGCGGCAGCGAGTATTGAAATTTTCTTCAAGAACATAAAACGGGTATCTCCGGAATTTGATTGTGGTGCGCAACGTCGCAAAAAAACGTTGGCCAACGCATGTACGTTGACTTCACTTTGATTTTACGAATGGGGGGGACGGAGCCATGCGGGTTTCCACTTGCACACCCAACCCGGCTCGTTGCCTGAAACGTAAAAGGCTTTGGCTGTCGCAATGCTTGCCACCGCGGCAATCTCGTCGTTGCACACCAGCAGCGGCCAGGTGCCGCGCACCCACGGCGCTACATTGGCCTGCTGAAAAATGTTTTTGAGCGCCACATGACCCGAGCGCTCGGACAATGCGACGCCGTCGCCTTCCTGACGCATTCGTACGGTCCACGTTTCGCCGGTACGAGGTGCGCGCAGCGCGGTCGGTTGTGAGCTACTCATAAAGTTGAGTTCACCCGCGATTATCCCGCCGCATTTGAGCGTGAGCGAGGCTTCACCGGTCCAGATGCACGGCTCCCAGCGCGGCGAATCATGGGTGAGATGGGCAAGTCCGTGATACACGCGAATCACGCCTTCGTGCGCGCCGCCACGCAGCTCAATAGCCTGGATATCGGTCACGCTACCAAGCTGCTTCAGCCATTCGCGCAATGTGTCTGCTGCGGGCGGTTTGACGTTGTGACCGTATAGCCAGAATCGCAGCAGGTTGGCGCGCCGGGCGTCGCTTAGTGCGTTGAACGTGGCCAGACGGATCGCGCCATCAATCACGCACGCCGCAGCATCAATAACAGCCAGATCATCAAGCAGCTGGGCTGCGTCGGCCTGATGTTGTGCGGCGCGAAACAACGTAGCCTCCGCTGCCGGAAACGAATCAATCAGTGCGGGCCACACGACATTGCGCAAGCGATTGCGCGAAAAGCGGTTGTTCGCGTTTGATTCGTCTTCAATCCAGCGTAGCTCGAACTGTTGTGCGTAATGCAGAAGTGCGGCTTTCGGTACGCTCAAAAGCGGGCGAACGTAACGACATGCAGTGATTGGCATCGCCGCCATGCCCGGCGGGCCCGAGCCGCGCAGCAGTTGCAGCAACAGTGTTTCCGCCTGGTCGCGCGCGTGATGGGCGAGCACGACAACGTCCACTTGGGCGCGATCCAGAGACGCCATTCGCGCATCGCGTGCGGCGGCTTCGATGCCAGTTCCAGCGTTTTGGTTGACGCTGATCCGTTCAATGGTGAGCGGCACTGACAGCGAGGCACAGTAAGCCTCGCAGTGTGCGACCCAAACGTCGGCATTGACACTCAAGCCATGATGGACGTGGTGAGCGCTGAGCGACCATGCGTCACGACTTTTTGCGTGCTCCGCCGCAAGCGCGTGCAACAAAACGGTCGAGTCCGATCCGCCCGAAAACGCTACGCAGACTCGCGCGCCTGACACCCACTGCGAAGCTGCGAGTGCAACCGCCGTGGCTACAAGGTCGCCGCCCGCGTTACGCGACTTTGAACGCGCCATACCCCGCGAGGCGCTCGCGTCGCATGCTCAATCGCTTGTCGGGCGTCACCAGTGCCAGCCGCGCATATTCGCTGGCCAACACAGTTTTCAGGTTGCCCATCATCGCCACTGGATCGCGGTGCGCGCCGCCCGGTGGCTCCGGCACGATGTGATCAATCAAGCCCAGCGTCTTAAGTCGCTGCGCGGTGATGCCGAGGCTCTCGGCGGCTTCAGGCGCGCGCTCGGCGCTCTTCCACAAAATGGACGCGCATCCTTCGGGTGAAATCACCGCGTAGGTTGAATATTGCAGCATGATGGTGACGTCGCCCACAGCAATCGCCAACGCGCCGCCGGAGCCGCCTTCGCCGATAACGGTGACGATGATCGGCGTCTTGAACGCTGCCATTTCCAGCAGGTTGCGACCAATCGCTTCCGACTGCCCACGCTCCTCCGCGCCCACGCCGGGATACGCGCCGGGCGTGTCCACGAAGGTGAAAATCGGCAACGAAAACTTTTCTGCCATCTTCATCAGACGCAACGCTTTACGGTAGCCCTCGGGCCGTGGCATGCCCCAGTTGCGCAGCACTTTTTCTTTGGTGTCGCGGCCTTTTTGATGGCCGATGACCATGCAGCTGATGCCGTCGAATTTAGCCAACCCACCGACGATGGCCGCATCGTCACCGAAGCTGCGGTCACCGTGCAGTTCCACGAAATCGGTGAACAGACCGTTGGCGTAATCGAGCGTGTAGGGCCGCTGCGGATGCCGCGCGACTTGCGCGACTTGCCACGGGGTCAGTTTGGAATAAACAGACTTGTTGAGGTCGGCCAGTTTGCGCGTGAGTTTCTTCAGTTCATCGGATACATCCAGCTTGTCTATGCCGTGATGCAACTCGGTCAATTCATCAATCTTTGCCTGCAATGCCGCGAGCGGTTGCTCAAAGTCGAGATAAGTTTGTTTTGCCATAGCCGGGATTGTAGGCGGCAGGCAAACCGGGGCCGGATTTGTCGGGTTTTCGCGGCTATGGCGTTGTGTTGTCGCCTTGTCTCGGTGCCAGCATGCCTTTAACTTTGCCATTTGGCAAAGGCGCAAAGCGCGCGGCCAGCATCATGAGTCCGGCAAAAATCATCAACGACGGGATGATCAGGCGCGAGCGCCAGCCGAGGTCAAAATACCCGTACCAGCCGATGCCGATCGCGATCAACACCGGCCCCGCCACCATGGACTGCTTGGTCAGACCATCAAGCAGAATGATCGCCACGCCGGCACCGACCAACGCGATGGCCACGAGCGTGTTCCAGTCGGGAATCCAGCCGTAGTTCCAGCCGAGCATGGCAAGGCCGCCGGCAATCAGAACGACGGGTAAGGTGGCGTCGCGCATCGTTATGTTCTCCTCGAATTTGTGTCTCTGTAACGAAGCAGCGGGTTTTGCGTTGGCATGCTGGATCGTGTGCGGGTTGATGTGAATGGGCGCTGAATTGTGCCGTGTTGTGCGACCAGCGGCAGGGGCTCGCAGCACGTAGCGACATCTGCGACTGCGCGTGGCTTGATCTGATGCGCTGGCGCACGGATCGATTTAATCGCCGCAGCTGGATATGTATAGCTTTTAACTGAGAAGGCCACATTTATAGGGCTTGTTGCTATAAAGGGTAGTTTATCGAGTTATTCAAATTGCGGGATTGAGCCCAATTAGCATCGGGTTCATACGAAAAAGCTGTACCGCCGTGTCTGTATCGTGCGCGGGCGCAGGGCGGAAGGTCGTTGCTATCGCAGCAACCAGAATCCCGCCAGGCTCAAGCCTAGGCCCATGTGCGTCCGGCGGACTGCCACGCCGGAACCGCGCCGATCTATGGCACGTTTGCGGACTTGCTGCGGCAGGTCGCCTCTGACTAGGGCAGGACTCGATAGAAATACGCTGTGTCGCACAATCCGCCCTGTGGCAGCAGCGCGAAGCCGGGCACGACGCCGCACCGCTGCCAGCCGAGGCGCGCGTACAAGCGCGCAGCCTCGTCGCTGGCCGTGTCGAGCACCAGCAGTGACTTGCCGCACTCTCCCGCCACCTGCTCGGCAGCTCGCATCAACCGTTCGCCCAGCCCCAGCCGTCGCGCACGGCGAAGCACCAGCATTTTCGACACATCGGCACGGTGTGGTTGATTCTCGGGATGATTGAGCACCAGTTGTACCGTGCCGACGATGCCCGCCTCGTATTCGGCGATCAGCACCGCGCGATCATTGCGCGAAACGTCTCTGGCTACACCGCGCCAGTATTGCAGTGCCTTTTCAGTCGACAGCGGATGCATGAAGCTCACCGACGCGCCGCCATCCACGCAGTCAATCAGCAGCTCGGCAAGCGCCTGCACTTGGTTTTCGGAAATGCTGTTCAGGCGGCGAATGTGAGCATTCATTTCATCTCGCAAAACCCGGCAAAGTCGCGATCACCACGGCATAGCGCGCAACCTTGCCGGAAGGGTTATGAAACGTGACGGGGCGATCCAGTACCAGCGCCAGACAGTCGCCCATTCCAAGCTGAAAGTGCTCGTCTCCGACGGTCACCTCAACTGCGCCTTCCAGCACCCATACTTGCTGCTGGATCAGCGGCTCGCGCATGCCAGTCTCATAGGCAACGCGCGCTTTTGGCGGAAAGTTCACTTCAACAATCTGGATCGGCGAGCTGACGTGTGTTCCGCCCCTGGCACAGGCAACCATCGGCGACACGTTGCGCCGGACATACCCGGAATGAGGGTCTCGCCACAACGCCTGAGCGCTCATCCGCGACACCGGGCCGGCGGTGGGCTGCGGTGCATCGAAAAGCGATGCCAGCGACACGTTAAGGCCTGTCGCGAGCTTTTCCAACACCACCGCAGTCGGACTGCTCTCGCCGCGTTCAATCAGCGAAATCATCGAGCGACTGACACCGCAATGCGTGGCCAGTGCGTCCAGCGACAGGCCGCGCGCCGCCCGCAAATCACGCACGCGTTGCGCGATACGCTCCGTGAGCGGGTTGGACGGCTCGTGTAGGTCGGGTGGGTTGTCCTTCATGGTGGAAATAGTATCCACAATATTGGACGAATCGTCAATAGACGTGGCGACTCACCGAGCAAACGAGAACGGGAATCGACTTCGCTTGGCGCGATACATGGCACTGTCGGCGCTTTTAATAATCGCCTCGGGCGTGTCACCGTGTCGCGGAAATATCGCGATGCCGATGCTCGCGCTGACATGAAGCTGGATCGTGGAATCGCCCAGGCTGATCGTGCACGGCGTTTGTATGAGCGTGACCAGCTGTTCAGCAATGGTGGCCAGATCGTGCTCGCTTTCGTATTCCGTCAGGACACACAAAAATTCGTCGCCGCCGTGACGGCTCAGGGTGTCATCGTCTCGCGTGCTGTCGGTCAGTCGTGTCGCGATGGTCTTCAGGACAACGTCGCCCGCGTCATGGCCGTACTGGTCATTGATTTTTTTGAAATCATCGAGATCGATGAACATCACCGCTAAATGCCAGCCGTGACGTTTGGCCTGGGCTAATCCATGTGCTAACCGATCATTTGACAAGGCGCGGTTGGGCAATCCTGTCAGCGGGTCGTGAAAGGACGCGTGACGCGCAGCTTCCTCCCGCTCCGTGACTTCCGCCAGTTGAATCTCCAGCGCCTGCCGCTCTTGAACGGCCTCCTTCAGCGCATCGTTGACTACAGCCAGCTTGTCTGCCGCCTCCTGCACTTTGACTTCCGCCGTTTCACTGATTTCCAGCGCCTGCTCAACATGCGGTGGTGGGCTCGGATGCTGGGTCACCTGCTTAAGCCCCGCGTTGACGGACGACAACCCCTCGGCTGCCTCATCCACCAGTCCTTTCACTTCTTCGGTCTGAGCCAGCACCGTGTGCAGCGCTTTGACCGGTCGCGGTTGCCCCGGGGACTTAGGCGTTTTGGTACTCGTGCTGCGCCCTGGAGAATCTGCTTTTGAATTGATTTTCAGCCACCTGCTTGACGATAATCCGGGCGACATTGCCAGCGCAAATGCGTCGATACTGTGCCTAACCCAGCTATACGCACTGGATTGCATTCCAGTTTCAGAGACCGGTTGTCAAACCTGAGTCGATTCGATACGCAGTATTTTCTCAAGGCGAACACCGTCGGCAATGCCACTGTACATCGCCTTCTTGATCAAGCGTTCATGGTAACCATGCTCGCTGTAAAAGTTTCGCGCAGCGACATTTTCTTGGCGTGCCTCGACCTGTATTCGTCGTGTGCCTGCCGCGCGCGCAACCGCTTCCAGCCATAACAGCACGGCACTGCCAACGCCGGTTCGCTGGCTCGCGCTGCGCACGGCAAACAGCAGCAAGTGCGCGTCCACATCGGCATACGACATGATGCCAAACGCCGTTAATGCGCCCTGTTTTCCGACCACGACGACGTTGGTGTCCGGGTTGGCGATGGCGGCAGCGATTCGATCTGGCCGCCAGCGCCACGGCAGCCCGTGCTCGATGTAGTCGCGCGACATCGCGGCGATGTCCGCAGCGTCGGCGCGTGTTGCAAGACGAATGGCAACGTCAGCAATCATGTATTAGGCGACCTTCAAAACTCTACGGCGGATTTTGGCAGAAGTCCAAACGCAGCCGCTCTGATGTGCGTGTCGTTTTCGTGAAGGTCGATTCACCCATATGACCGCCCTAAAAAATGGTCAGAGTGCAGGCATTTTTGGTAGTAACTTATCGACAAATCGCTTATTTATTATGGGCTAAGCGCACGAATAGAACAAAGTCGACATACGGCCATTTATTGGCCTAAGCCATAAGAAATTGCTGTTCTCAGTACAAAGCTGTTAACGCAATATCGCACGCAGCGTCGCTTTTACCGCCGTGTCACGCCAGCTGGGTTCCTTGCCACGGATGAACAAAACCGCGCCATTCTCTGAGCGGATCGGCGCGTGAATCATGCCACGGGGGGCGAGGTGATAGGTGCCGGGGCCGACCAGCTCTTCGCCGATGGTGACCATGCCTTCGAGCACGACGCATTCTTCATCAATGTGATGTTTGTGCGGCACCAGGAACGCGCCCGGCTCAAGCTTCAACAGGTAGCTCATGCTCCTGCCATCGGCCTCACGGCGCAGCACCTTCATCTTGATGCGTGGACTGAATTTTTCCCATTCGCCGCCTTCGGGACGTATGGTGTGGGTGACCGCGCCGCGCTCAAGGTCGCGCACACGTGTCATCAGCCGCGACTTCATGAAGCGCTGGGTCATCGGGTCGAGCGGTGCTTCGCGCACGGCCTCGGCCATGTGGCCTTCAATAAATGGGGGAAATTGCTGTTCGTCGTCCATCGGTAAATTGTTCTTCATGCTTGCGCCTCCGTAGCCTGGAGCTGGACACGCAATTGGGCAAACGCCCGGTGCATCAGCGTTTTCACGGAGCCCAGCGGCATTTCCCAGTGGTCGGCAATTTCCTGGTGGGTCAAGCCTTTAAAAAAGGCGAGACTTACACACTGACGCTCTTTCGGTGGCAGCAACAACAAGGCCGCATGCACGGCGCTCCCAGTCTCAAACTGCGCAATTAATTGCTCGGGTTCAGCCATCAAGCTCGCCTCGTGCGAGCGGAATTCATCAGGGTCTTCCACGCAGTCGGCGATATCCACACGCCGCAGCGCATCGAGTGCGCGCGAGCGACAAATGGTTAACAACCAAGTGATCACTTTACCGCGCGCGGCATCAAATCGGGGGGCCTCACGCCACGCTTGAAACAGCGTGTCTTCAGTTACTTCTTCGGCTAAACCTTCGTCGCGCACGATGCGCAGCGAAAATGAGTGCAAGCGCTTGGCCGTCATATCGAAGAGTTCAGACAGCGCGGACTCTTCTTTTTTGACCATGCGTGCAACCAGCGACGACAGAATCCGGTCGCGTTCGAACAGCGCGGCGGACGCCGCCGTGCTTGCAGCGCCGGCGGTGGCCGGGGTTTCAGCCGCTCGTGCTGGAGCCTTCAATTCGCGCGGTGCAAAAAATCCTGAATCAGTCATGACGGTATGGTAAACCGAGAAGCGGCTGGCTGAAGATAACGAGAGGGTGTGCATGGCGAGTTCGATACGTACTGACACTGACGTACGCATTGTCGAGCCAAGCGGTTTTACAGATGGAGTAATTGTTCAAGTGAAGTTAGCGAATCGGCCTCCGACGCGGGCTTGTCGCGCCGCCAACGGAGGATACGTGGGAAGCGGACCGCGATGCCGCTTTTGTGCCGCGTGCTCACGTTGATGCCCTCAAAACCCAGTTCAAACACTAATTCTGGCGTGACCGAGCGCACCGGGCCGAAGCGCTCAAGGGTGTTCTTGCGAATCCATGTGTCCACGTCGCGCAACTCGGCGTCCATCAAGCCTGAATACGCTTTGGCAAAGGGCACCAGCGTGCGCACACCCGCCCCGGACGGCGCCGACCAGACGGCAAACGTGAAATCCGTGTACAAACCAGCGCGCCGCCCGTGCCCCGCCTGCGCATAAATCATCACGCAATCGACGGTCAATGGCGCAACCTTCCACTTCCACCAATCGCCGCTGATTCGGCCGACGCCGTACCGGCTATCGAGCCGCTTCAACATTAAACCCTCGGCGCGCTGCTCGCGCGCTTGAAGACGCATTTCGGCAAGTTTTGTCCAGGCTGACGCCGCCAGGGTTGGGGACAGCTGAATGCCCATGGGCGCCGCTTCAGTATGGCCCGTTTGCTCTGGGCGCAGCGAAGGGGCTGACGCCACGTTGGCCGCGTCAAGCCCTTCGCAACGCTCACGGAGAGCCGATGTGCGCAATAACGTTTCCAGTTGCTGTCTGCGCTGACGCAATGGCTGGCCACGAATGTCTATGCCCAGGTTCTCAAGCAGATCGTAGGCGAGCAACTGAACCGGAAACTCTGCTTGCATCTTCGCGGATGGCTTCTTACGACCGAGCCGTTTTTGCAGCGACGCGAACGGTTCCGGCGTCGCGGCATCGGGCTTCCACACAATCAGCTCGCCATCAAGCACGGTGCCATCGGGCAACTGCAACGCGTTGGCCAGCGCATCGGGAAATGCCTCGTCAACGAGTTCTTCGCCGCGCGACCAGATTGCGGCCTTACCCTGTCGTTTGACCACTTGCGCGCGAATGCCGTCCCATTTCCATTCAGCCTGCCAGAGAGCGGCGTCGCTCAATTCATTCGCGGGATCGCTCACCGCGTACGCGAGCAGGAACGGATAAGGCCGCAGGTCGCCACCCGATGGCGTCTGCGCGATTTGATCGAAGAATTGCGCGGTTGGCTGCCAGTTACCCATGAGCCGTTGCGTCACGACGTTGGCATCTAGGTTGCGCGCCTGCGCCAGTGCCCTGAGTGTGAGTGCTTTAGATACCCCGACGCGCAGCGCACCGGTCATTAACTTCGTGATCAAAAATCGCTCAGGACGCGGCACACTTGCCCAATATTCGGGCAGTAGTTCAAGCTGACTTTCGGGCGATTCAAGTGCCAGCGGCGCGAGTCGCTGCGTGACCCAGACCGGGAGGGTGGTGTCATCGAATTCAGTGTCACCAGCGCGATCAATCACCAACAGCGATATCGTCTCCGCCAAATCGCCCACCACCTCGTACGACGATTCAAACAGCCACGGCTGTAATCCGCTGGCAGCAATCGCGGCCTCGCGTAACGTGCCCGATTTGACGGTGCGCTTGAGTTTGTTGCCGATCAGAAAATACGTCGCCCACGCGGCAGATTCGGCATCCGCATGCTCAAAATAACGCTTTAACGCGGCGAGCTTGTCGTTGGTTTTGGTCGAGGTGTCGAGCGCCTCGTACAGCGCGGCGAAGGCACGCACAGTAGGCTAAAAATTGACGCGTTGCGCCGGGCCGTTCGCGGGCGAGAGTTCCAGCGAACCGCTTGCTTTGCTCATGGTGAGCGAGAGTTTGCCGTCTAGACGTGCGTTGCCACCACGATTGCTCACCGTGCAGTTTGAACTCGTTGTGTCGGTTGAAGGCGCGCATTCGACGGTTAACTCGCCGAGCGATGTTTCAGTATTGCCGAAGCGGTAGCTGGCGTCGATTGCACGCAGATTGCCCTTGATGAATAAGGTGTCGCGTGATGCCGTGATTTCAGAGAAATTGATAACTACGGTGGGTGAAGTTGCCGTCGCAGTTCCGGCTACCGTGACCTGAATTGGCAGTGATGCAGCGATGCGTTCCGCAATGATTTTTTTTGCGAAGATGTCGACGGTCACTGACGCGCTTAGTGATTCGCTCAATTCACACCGCAAGCCCACCGGCGCAAGCGATGTACGGCATTGCCAGGCAAGCGACAACGACGGTGGCACGCCCGTGACGCTGAATAAAGCGTTGCCCCGCCAGATTGTTCCCGTGGCTTGATGCAGTTGAGCGACGCGCGAAACATCCGCCGGAAGCACGCCCGCGATCAGCGAAGCAGGCGCTCGCCAAATTG
>JANXNO010000412.1 GCA_025354075.1 Burkholderiales bacterium
GCACGTAGCGCACCATCGCGTGCGACAGGTCGGAGGTCACCTCCACTTGCGTGATGGTGACGCCCTTGACGCGTGGGTCCCGCACCTCAAGCGAGAGCATCTGCGCAAGTTCGCGTTGAACCTGCTCGGAGACTCTCAGCGCGCGGGGCGAAAACCCCTGCTTCATTGCCATACGTGATTACTCTACTGCGCTAGCGAGCGCTGCACTTCAACGATTTCGTAGATTTCGAGCTTGTCACCCTCTTGAATCTCGTTGTAGTTTTTGAGCGACAGACCGCATTCGTAGCCTTCTTTGACTTCCTTGACGTCATCCTTGAAGCGCTTGAGCGAATCGAGTTCGCCCGACCAGACGACCACGTTGTCGCGCAACAAACGCACCAAGCCGTTCCGTTTGACCATGCCTTCGAGCACGTAGCAACCGGCAATCGCGCCAATCTTCGAGATGCGGAACACCTGCCGGATTTCGACCACGCCGAGTGCGCTTTCCTTTTGCTCTGGAGCAAGCATTCCGGACAGCGCATCGCGAACGTCATCCACGGCTTCATAAATGATGTCGTAATAGCGAATCTGCACGCCTTCGTTCTCGGCAAGCTTGCGCGCTGCCGCATCGGCGCGCACGTTGAAGCCGATGATGATCGCCTTGGACGCGGCAGCGAGGTTCACATCAGATTCGGTGATGGCACCGACCGCACTGTGCACTGTTTGCACGCGAACCTCAGACGTAGACAATTTGCCCAACGCATACGACAAGCCTTCATACGAGCCTTGCACGTCGGCCTTGATGATGAGCGGCAGCAATTTGGTTGCCGCCTCGCCCATGTTGGCAAACGCGTTTTCGAGCTTCGACGCTTGTTGTCTGGCGAGTTTGACATCGCGATATTTGCCTTGACGGAACAACGCAATTTCACGCGCCTTACGCTCGTCGCCGAGCACCAGAATGTCATCACCGGCACCCGGCACATCTGACAAGCCCTGAATTTCAACGGGAATGGCGGGACCAGCGGTAACGATGTTCTTGCCGTCTTCGTCGCTCATCGCGCGAACACGACCGAACACGGAACCGGCCAGCACCATATCGCCACGCTTCAGCGTACCGCTGGTGATCAAAACGGTAGCAACCGGACCGCGACCTTTGTCAAGTCGGGCTTCAATCACGATACCGCGTGCTGGCGCGTCGATTTGCGCCTTGAGCTCTAGCACTTCTGCCTGCAACAGAATCGTTTCGAGCAACGAGTCAATACCTTCGCCAGTTAATGCCGACACCGGTACGAAGATCGCTTCACCGCCGTACTCTTCAGGCACGACGCCCTCAGTCACCAACTCTTGCTTGACGCGTTCTTGATTCGCGCCCTGCTTGTCGATCTTGTTGACGGCAACGATGATCGGCACACCGGCAGCTTTCGCGTGCGCGATAGCTTCTTTGGTTTGCGGCATTACGCCGTCGTCGGCTGCCACCACCAAAATCACAATGTCGGTGACTTTGGAGCCACGAGCACGCATTGCTGTAAACGCTTCGTGACCCGGCGTGTCGAGGAATGTGATGATGCCACGCGGCGTGGTGACATGGTACGCGCCGATGTGCTGCGTGATACCGCCCGCTTCGCCGCTAGCCACGCGTGCGCTGCGAATCTTGTCGAGCAGCGAAGTCTTGCCGTGATCGACGTGGCCCATGATGGTGACGACTGGAGGGCGGGTTTCCATCTTGGCGTCGGACTCGGAGCCGTGATCGGTTAGCGCCGAATCAGGATCATCATCTTTTGCAGCGACGGCAACGCGGCCCATTTCTTCGACCAGAATCATCGCGGTATCGCGGTCAAGCACCTGATTGATGGTGACCATTTGGCCCATCTTCATCATGCTCTTGATCAGCTCAGCCGCCTTGATCGACATCTTATGTGCGAGTTCGCCCACAGTGATGGTTTCAGGCACCACAATCTCTTTAAGGATTGCATCCGACTGATCAACCTGCTGTGCTGTTTGCTCAGGCGTTGAGCCGCGTTTGCCCGCATGTCCACGACCACCGCCACGAGTGCCCGCTTTCCACGCACCCGCCTTTGCGGCATCAGGCGGCACGTCGCGGGTCTTCATGACCTTTTTGCGAGCGGCGTCCTCTTGCCAAGCGGCGGGCTTTTTGTCACCCGGTTTGGCAACCGCTGGACGCGCAGTACCTGGCGCGGCCTTGGCATCAGGTTTAGCACCCGGCTTAGCTGGACGATGCAGCGTGTTCTCAGTCGATTTTGGCTTCGGCGGTGCGGGCGTCATGTCGACGCGTTCACCGATACGGGAACGATTAGCAATGACTGCTGCTGATGGCGCGGTTTTGGTTGGCGCCGCTGCGGCCGCTGGTGCGGCTGACTTGGCCGTTGCCGGCGTTGCCGCCTGTACTTCCGCAGCAGTTGGTTGCGCTGGCGCAACTGCCACCGACACTGCAGGCGGCTTGGCAGGTGGAACTGGTTTGATCAAGGCCGCAGCACCGATCATCGGCGCAGGGGCAGCGATCACCGTAGCCGGTGGAGTGGGCACCGATTCCGTCGTCGCCACGGCGTCAACTGCGGCCACATCCGCAGCGGCAATTTGTGCAGCGTCATTTTCAGACTTTGCGTTCTTAGCGTCGGTTAGATCGCCGGCTTCAGCGCGCGCGGCTATGCGATCCTGCTTTTGCTTCTGCTCGTTTTCCTGAATTTCGCGCAGCGCATTGCCGCGCTGTGCTTCAGCTTCGCGCGAAGCGATTTCCTCTGCGGACAACAGCGGCTGGGCTACTGTTGGCGTGGTCTCAACTGCGGCGACTGCAGGTGGTGCGGTTTCGATTGCGCGCGTCACTAGCACGCGCTTTTTTCGTACTTCCACCTGCACGGTGCGCGAGCGACCGGTAGCGTCCGCAGTGCGCAATTCGCTGGTAGATTTGCGAACCAGGGTGATTCGCTTGCCTGCGCTCTCGTCGGCACCGCCATGCTGCTTGCGCAGATATTCGAGCAGTTTGCCCTTGTCGGCGGCCGATAAATCCGCGTCCGTTGACGCCGCACTGACGCCCGCTGCGCCAAGCTGTTTCAGCAGCGCGTCCGGGCTTAAATTTAGTTCGCCCGCAAACTCAGTAACCGTTGTTTTAGTGATGCTCAAGCGGCCCCCTCGTGTTACTGCACCGCCGCGAACCAGGATTCGCGAGCACGGGCAATCAATTGTGTTGCAGCCTTGGCGTCCGAGCGGCCCATCATCTGGCGCTCCTCGTCCGTCAAGTCAGAAAAGTCGTTGTCGAGGAGTGCGCGCGCGCGCTCTTCGGGTAGCACACGAATAGCGCACAGTTCGTCAGCCGCGAGATCACCCAGCGCGTCGCGCGTGGTGATACCGAAGCGAGAGAGCTTCATAAGCAACTCGGTGTCTACGCCTTCAAGCGTTTTCAGATCATCCGAAGCATTCTCAAGCACTTCCTCTTTGGCGATTTCGTCAGTCAGCGCGGCGTTGCGAGCACGCGTGCGCAGCTCTTGCACCGTGTCTTCGTCAAAGGCTTCAACCGCCTGCAATTCAGCGACCGGAACGTAGGCCACTTCCTCAACCGTCGAGAAGCCTTCATCCACCAAAATTTGCGCGACTTCTTCGTCAACGTCAAGCTTTGCCATGAACGAATCGCGCAGGCGAATCGACTCAGCACCCGCCTTGCTGGCCGACTGCTCTTCACTCATCAGGTTCAACTGCCAACCGGTCAGCTCTGACGCGAGACGAACATTTTGTCCGCCTTTGCCGATCGCAAGCGCGAGGTTATCTTCGTTGACGACAACATCCATTGCGTGGCGCTCTTCATCAACTACGATGCTGGTGATCTGCGCTGGAGCGAGCGCGTTGATCACGAACTGCGCGGTGTCTTCTGCGTAAAGAATAATGTCAATGCGCTCACCGGCCAACTCATTGGTCACGGAGTTAACGCGTGAACCGCGCATGCCGATGCAAGTGCCTTGCGGATCGAGACGCGGGTCGTTAGATTTCACTGCAATCTTGGCACGCAGACCAGGGTCGCGTGCAACCGCTTTGATTTCGATAACGCCTTCTTCGATCTCAGGCACTTCAAGCTCGAACAATGCTGAAACAAATTGCGGAGCAGTACGCGACAGAATTAGCTGCGGGCCACGCGCCTGACGGTCAATACGCAGCACGTACGCACGAACGCGATCACCTACACGGAAATTTTCCTTCGAGATGAGCTGGTCGCGCGGAATCACACCTTCGACGCGACCGGATTCGACGATGACGTTACCACGGTCAATGCGACGAACACTGCCATTGATCAACTGATCGTTGCGGGCCAGGAATTCTTCAAGCACCTGATCACGCTCAGCATCGCGAACGCGTTGCAAGATCACCTGTTTGGCAGCTTGTGCACCGATGCGACCGAATGGAATTGGCTCCAGCGGCTCTTCGACAAATTCGCCCATCAATTTGGTGGTGTCAAATTCATGCGCTTCGCGAAGCATCATTTGGTTATCTGGATCAACAAATTCGTCCTCTGGAACAATCAACCAGCGACGGAACGACTTGTAGTCACCCGTCTCTTGATCAATCTCGACACGAGCTTCGATTCGTTCTTTGTTTAACCGTTTCGTCGCCGATGCAAGCGCCTGCTCAAGCGCCTGAAAGATCACCTCTTTAGCGACGCTTTTTTCACGCGCCAACGCGTCAGCCAGAACTAAAATTTCTCGATTCATCTGTCTCTCCAACTAATACTGCGGCTGCACGCGAGCGCGCGCGACATTTGCATAAGGAACCCTGCTCTCAACACCTTCGATATCGAGAACAACCTCTTCATTTTCAAACCCAACTAACTTGCCCACGATCTTGCGCAAACCATTCAACGGTGGCTCGACGGTAAGCTTTATGTCTTCACCCGCGAATCGCAAAAAGTGCGAAGGCTTTGTGAGCGCGCGGTCCATGCCGGGCGACGACACTTCAAGGTGCTCGTACGCGATGTTCGATTCAATCAGTGCATCCTGCACAAAATCAGACGCTTTTCCGCAGTCATCAACGGTAATTAAATCAACGCCTCGACGGCTTTCTGGGCGATCAATGAACACACGCCAAAGCTGGCGCGTAGGCGCGTACTCTGCCTCAATGAGCTCATAGCCATTGGCAGTCAGCGCGTCACTGATTAATGTGTGTGTGTGTGTCGTCACCAAAAAAAAATGGGCCTAAGCCCATTTCCTCAAAATACACCGGCGGTGAAAGTTTGTTTCCTAGCGAAGGAGACAAACAATTCCCCGCACGGGGAAGTGGTGGCCAAGGGCGGAATCGAACCACCGACACGCGGATTTTCAATCCGCTGCTCTACCGACTGAGCTACTTGGCCGATTAAGTAATTGTAGCAACTGGGCTTCGTTTTTGAAGGCGAAGCGCATAAACAAACGCCCCACCGGTTTGGTGAGGCGCTTTGAATGG
>JANXNO010000421.1 GCA_025354075.1 Burkholderiales bacterium
ACCACCCAGAGCAGCAGCAACAGCTCAAGCACACTGGTGCCAACATGAAGCAATGTGGTTGCGACGACGTCGCTGTAGCCTGTCTCAACGCCCGCCAGTCGTCGCCACGCGCCGGCAAGACCGAGCAGGCCGAATACGATGGCGAACAGCCCTGGCGGAAGGCGCGCAAGCCACGGGCGACCCGTGCCAATGGGGGTGACGGTAGCGGAAGGCGGGCTGGTGTTGATTGATTTCACGTTCGAAGTTTAGACCCGCGATGGGATCACAAGGCCGCTATAGTTCGCATCATGCCGACGTCACACGCCCCGACCGTTTTGCCAAACGAGGTTCGCTTTGCGCACGTGGCCTCGGGCGCGCGCATCGCGTGGGCGAAGAGCGGGCGCGGACCGGCGCTGGTGCGCGTGGCGCACTGGATGACGCACGTTGAGCACGACACCCACTCGCCCATCTGGCGGGCGTGGCTCACCGGGCTCGGTCGCCGCTTGCAGGTGATTCGTTATGACGAGCGCGGCTGCGGCCTGTCGGGGACGGATGCAGTGCCGCTCGGCTTGGACGCGGCGCTCGAAGAACTGGAGTCGGTGATCGATGCCACCGCCTTGCCGCGCGTGGCCCTGCTCGGGCAATCGGGTGCGGCGGCACCTGCCATTGCGTACGCCGCGAAGCACCCGGATCGGGTGTCGCATCTGGTGTTGCTCGGTGGCTATTTGTCGGGCTTGATGCACACCAATCCGGCGGCGGATGTCGCGGCTTTTCACGATGCCAAGGTACGACTGGTGGAGCTGGGCTGGGGTCGCAACGATCCGGCGGTACAGCAGTTTTTCACCACCACCATGATCCCGGACGCAACGCCTGAACAGGTGGCTGCGCTCAACGAGCAGCAGCGCCTGTCGTGCGATGGCGTACGCGCCGCGCAGATCATGCAGGCACGAGCGCGGCTTGACGTGCGCGAGCTGGCGCCGCTGGTGCGCTGCCCGACACTGGTGCTGCACGCTGCGGGCGATCTCGTGGTGCCGATTGAACGTGGTCGCGACATGGCTGCCGCCATCCCCGGCGCGCGCTTCGAAACGCTCGCCACACGCAACCACATTCCGCTGCCCGGTGACGGTGGCTTTGACCGCTTCATCGAGGTTGTTGCTGATTTTGTTGCGGGTGAAACGAGTCAACTGGCGTTGACGCCGCGTGAAAGGGAGTTGGCTCATGCCGTGGCCGATGGTCTCGACAATTTGCAACTCGCCGCACGACTGGGCATTGCCGAAAAGACGGCGCGTAACGCGCTCTCGGCGTTGTATGCGAAGCTCAATGTCGAGGGGCGACCGCAGGCGATTGTGCTGTTGCGAACGCAGGGGTTTGGCGGAGCATCGACCGCAACCCAATTCTGAAGGCGGCGACCGGGACATTTGTCACGTAGACGGATCGTCTCCAGGCTGATGCAATAGCGCAATTAACGTCGGTCAGCGGTAACTGCCTGTTACCGCCATCGGCATTCGAGGAGTACTCTCATGATCAGCAACAACATCAGCACGATTCTTTTGGTTACCGGCCTCGTCACCATGCTGCCGCTGTTGCAGTTTGTGATTCCGGCGGCGTTTCTCAAATTGCTTAACAAGATTGAAATCAGGGACGAGGCGGGCCTATTCTTCGCGCGGCACTGGGGCATGATGGCGTTTGTGGTGGGCGGTTTGTTGGTGTACGCCGCCGGGCATCCCGAAGCGCGTTTGCCCATTGTTTGTGCCGCGCTGATTGAAAAGGCGGCGCTGGTGCTGCTGATCGCGCTCAACTGGAGCAAGCCCTTCGCCAAGGGTTTTGCGATGACGCTGCTGTTTGACGGTGCGTGCTGTGTAATTTATGGGTTGTATCTGGCGGGCGTGGCTTAGGCATGTCGCGAGGCGTCATTCTCGTAGAATTTGCCTCGCGCCTGATTTTCCCTGCTCTGCTTCCTTCGTCGCGCCACTGCGCCGACGAGCGGCGGAGCATTTTCGTTTTTGATGCCAAAGCCCCTCCCAAATTCACTCGCATCGCTGGCTCTAGGCCTCGATTTCGGCACCACCAACACGGTTGTCGCAATGTCCTCGGAATCGGGCAGCGCGCGGGTGTTGCCGTTCACGCTGGATGGCGACACGCACGCCACGTTTCGCTCGGCGATGTGCTTTTGGGACGAAGATGGGGACGCCGCACGTGACCTGCGGTTTGAGGCTGGACCGTGGGCGATTGAGCGCTTTATTGATGACCCGACCGATTGCCGTTTTTTGCAGTCGTTCAAGACGTTTGCTGCGAGCAAATCGTTCACCGAAACGCATCTTCACGGCAAAAAATTCACGTTCGAGGACTTGTTGACCGCGTTCATCGAGCGCCTGCGTACGCACGCGGGGCCTGCACTTGCAGACTTGCCGCTGCACCTGGTTGCGGGCCGCCCGGTTGCGTTTGCGGGTGTG
>JANXNO010000477.1 GCA_025354075.1 Burkholderiales bacterium
ACGCAGCGCGATCAGGTAATCGTCGACCGCATTTTCAATCGGGGTGGCCGCGTTTTTGCCAATGTTGACGCCAACCGGCACCTCAATGTCGCGCTCGACCAGCCGCTTCACCGCATCGGCCACGCCGCCATTGTTGAAGCCCAGTCGGTTAATCAGTCCCTCATGCTCGGGCAGACGAAACATGCGCGGCAGTGGATTGCCCGGCTGTGGCTTCGGTGTCAACGTGCCAATTTCAATGAATCCAAAACCCAACTGGTCAAGACCGCGCAGGTGCTTTGCGTCTTTATCGAGACCCGCAGCCAGCCCCACCCGGTTCGGGAAACTGAGCCCCATCAACGTTGTCGGCGACGGCGAAGGCAAGCGTCCCGCCCACACGCGGGCTAGGCCCAGCGCGGCTTGCGCGTCGAGTGCAGCAAATGCCGCGTGATGCGCGCGTTCCGGGTCGAGGGCGAACAGGACGGGGCGAAATAGTGAATAACTCATCGGGCACTTTCATAAATCCGTTTTCGGGCGAACTGCTGCGTTGCGTGGTGCTCGCAATCCTCATGTACCTGTAAGTACATTCCGGTTGCTCCGCGCCACGCGCCTTGCACTTCATCCCGAAAACCGAATTTCTGAACGCGCCCGTGTCGCTATTATCTCCGTCTATGAAACGACTGATTTTTTGCGCGCTTGTTGCGCTGTGTACTGCCCAAATAACGCCGCCCGTCATTGCGCAGGATTTCAAGGATCGACCCGAGTGGATCGCCCTCAAAGCGGAATTGGTGCGCGACAACGCATACGATGGAGCGGCGCTGGACGCCGTCATGGCCCGGGTCAAGCGGCAGGATCGTGTGATCGCGTTTATGGACGCGCCGATACGCGCACCCACGCCCTGGCATGCGTACTGGCCGCGGCACATCGGCGGCGACCGATTGCAGCGCGGCACAGAGTTCATGAAGGCTAACAAAGCAAGCTTTGACCAGGCCGAGGCGGCCTACGGTGTGCCCGCACAAGTGATCGCTGCGATTATTGGCGTGGAGACCGTGTACGGACGCATCACTGGCAACTTTCGGGTGGTCGAAGCGCTAGCCACCCTCGCGTTCGACTATCCGCGCCGCGCCGAGTTTTTTCGCGGTGAATTGAAGGAGCTGCTGCTACTCGCACGCGAACAAAAAAAATCACCGCTTGATTTCATAGGGTCGTTCGCTGGTGCGATGGGCTGGCCGCAGTTCATGCCCGGCAGCTATCGCAGATGGGCTGTCGATTTCGATAACGATCAGCGTATTGATTTGTGGGGATCGTCAGCCGACATCGTAGGCTCCGTGGCCTCATTTTTGTCGGGACACGGCTGGCAACGCGGCGAGCCCGTGATGTTGCCGATCGCCAGGCCCAGCGCGGAAATCATCGCGAGCATTGACGGCGGCTTGTCGCCGAGAAAAACGCTCAGGGAATATCTTGCGGCGGGCGTAACGATCACTGCTCGTGACAGCGACGTGACGCTGCCAGCGGACGACGCGCAGGTCGGTATCATCTCGCTCGACAACGCCGATGGTCGCGACGAATACTGGTTGACGTTCGAGAATTTTTACGTCATCACTCGCTACAACCGATCACGAATGTACGCGTCCAGCGTGTGGTCGCTGGCGTATGCGTTGAAGCAAACGCGCTAACAACTTACTGTTGGAAGCCTTATTAAACATGGGCTAGCGGCCCGATTATTCGACTAGTCGACTATGCGGTAAGTCCAATCAAGCCAAGGGACGCAGCGCAGAGCTGTGGCGAAAACAACGATGTTTTCCCCGCGGCCAACCGCTAAACCGCCGCCGGATTCGCCAACCCAAACCGCGCCAGATCCACCGCTGGCTTGGGCGTCCAGCCGTCCGCCTGATGTTCGGCGACCACGTTCGTGTAAATCCCGCCGCGTACGTTCCAGCGGGCTGTTACTCGGGCGAAGCGCGGGGAAATGGTGGCGACAATTTTGTCGAGTACGTCGTTGGTGACTTTTTCGTGGAAGGCGCCGATATCGCGGAAGCTCCACATGAACATTTTCAGCGCTTTCAGCTCAATGCACGTCTGATCTGCGATGTATTCAATCGTGAAATGCGCAAAATCGGGCTGGCCCGTCAGCGGGCAGTGGCAGGTGAACTCGGGAATCTGGATGTGAATCAGATAATCGCGGCCCGAATGCGGGTTCGGGAAGCTGTCGAGGGTGGTCTGCGGTTCTGACTGGATGCTGGGTTGACGTTCGGACATGGTGCTCAATCGGTGCTTACTCGGTGATTCGGAGTGGAATGCAGGGCAGGATTTGCCTGAAATAGCGGCGATTTGCCTCGAAATCAACGTGAATCCATCGTGAATTCAAGGGTTTAGCGCCGCCTATAATGAGAGTCATTTTACCGGTCGGACGTCCCTTGCGGAGCGCGGCCTAATTGATTACGGATTGCTGACACGGATGCGCTTAACTTCGATCAAACTCGCTGGCTTCAAGTCATTTGTTGACCCCACCACCATCGCGCTCCCCGGCCAACTGGTCGGCATTGTCGGCCCCAACGGCTGCGGCAAATCCAATGTGATTGACGCGGTGCGCTGGGTGCTCGGCGAGAGCAAAGCCTCGGCGTTGCGCGGCGAATCGATGGATGACGTTATTTTTAACGGCGGCGGGGATCGCAAACCGGTGTCGCGCGCGAGCGTAGAACTGGTGTTCGACAACAGCAGCGGTCGGGCGGCGGGCCAGTGGAGCCAATACGCAGAGTTGTCGGTCAAGCGCATCGTGCAGCGTGATGTAGGTTCGAGCTATTACCTGAACAATCAGGCGGTTCGTCGTCGCGACATTCTGGATGTGTTCCTCGGCACCGGCCTCGGGCCGCGCGCCTATGCGGTGATCGAGCAGGGCATGATCTCTCGCATCATCGAAGCGAAACCCGAAGAACTGCGCGTTTTTCTTGAAGAAGCCGCTGGCGTTTCGCGCTACAAAGAGCGTCGCAAGGACACTGAAAATCGCCTGTCTGACACCAAAGAAAATTTGTCGCGGATCAGCGATATTCAGTCGGAATTGACTGCGCAAGTGGATCGACTTGAGGTGCAGGCGAAAGTCGCGGCACGTTATCGCGAGCTCGAAAAAGAAAAGCTGGAGAGTCAGGCGCTGTTGTTTGCGCAGCGTCGCGATGACGCGGTGCGCATGCGCGAATCGGCAGTCAAAGTGCTCGGTGAAACCGAGACAGCGCTGTTGGCCAAAGAGACGGAATTGCAAACGCTGGTGACGCAGCTTGAAGGCTTGCGTCAGGACGTATTTACGCAAAACGACGCGCAGCATGCGGCGCAGGGCGCGTTTTACGAAATCAATTCTGAAGTGTCGCGTATCGAACAGTCGCTGTCGTTCGAGCGTGATCGTGCGCAGCGTGTGGCGGGCGAGGTCGCGCAGCGTCAGGCGCGTTTGAGCGCAGCGCAAGAGCAGTCGGTGCAGCTCGCGGAATCGGTGGCTGACGCGAACGATGCGGTGGCCGTAGCGTCGGCGAAACATGCCGATCAAATTGGTTTGGTTGAAGTGGCAAGCGTGGCAATGCCGTTGGCGGAGACGGCATTGCGCGCCGCTGCCAGCGCTTTGACCGACGTGCAGCAAGCCATTGGCGCTATCGAGAGCGATGCGCAATTGGTGGGTCTTAAAAAGGGTAATTCCGAGAAAAGTATTGCGCAATTTCAGGCGCGTCGGTTGCGTTTGGAGCAGGAGCGTGACCGTCTGGTTGCGCCGGAAGATGCCGAGCTGATCGAGATCGAGGAGCAACTCGACGGCGAGCGCGCAGAGTTGGAAGTTGCGGAGCAAACCGCGCAGGAAGCCGAAGAAACCGCAACCCTCGCGGACGAAGATCGCAGCAGCAAGCGCGCCGCTCACGAGCAGGCGTCGCGCGCTCTGGCCGAGCTGAAGACTCGCGAAAACATGATCGCAGGCGCACAGGCCAAGTTTGATAATCGTGGCGAGAACAAGCTTCAGGAATGGCGCGACGCGCACAGCATTCGCGGCGAAAAATTCTGGTCGCATTTGAAGGTTGACGCGGGCTGGGAAGACGCGGTCGAAGCGGTGCTTCGGGATCGTTTGAATGCGTTACCTGTGGCCTCGCTAGATGCGGCTGCGGCGTTGCCGGTGCCGCCTTCGCGAGTCACTGTTTATTCGGGTGCGACGGGTACGGCTGCGTCAAAGGTGGCGGATGGGCTCATCTCGCACGTCACCTCCGCCGACGCGCAGGTGGCGAGCGCTGTGACGAATTGGTTGCACGGCGTTCGCGCGGCGGCCAACCTGCATGATGCGCTGGCTGCTCGGAGTAGTCTCGCAGCAGGCGAAATTTTTGTCACGCGTGACGGCCATCTCGTCAGCCCAAACAGCCTGACGTATTTCGCGCCGGACGAAGCCGTTCACGGCGCGATTGCGCGGCAACGTGAACTCACCGAAATCACCGCCAAACTGGCGGAAGCGCAAACGGCTGCGGGCAAAGCGGAAACTGCTTTTGCCACCGCGCACAAGCGCTATGAAGATTTGCGTGTGCAGGCTACGCAGCAGCGCGGCGCGATTGTCAGCGTGCAGCGACGTGTCCATGCGCTCGAAGTTGAGCGCTTGCAGATCGAACAGGCGCGCGCTCAAGCGTCCGAACGCACGCAGCAAATCAGCAATGAACTGGCCGAGATTGCCGAGTTGGTAGCCACCGAAACTGAGCACGTGCAGTCACATATTGAAGCGCTGGAAATTAGCGCCGAAAAGCGCACCGAAGCGCACGCTAATCGTGAAGTCAAACGCGGTCTGCGCAACGAAGCCGACGTCGCGCTGGTCAAGGCGCGTGAGGCTTTGCGCGCCGCGGAGATCACGTTGCGCGATGCAATGTATGGCGAGCGGGCAGCGACGGAAAAAGTGCAGGAATTGTCGCGTCGCATTGTGAGCAATGCGCAGCAAATAAAAGAGCTGGAAGCCGACGTGGCGCGCCTTAAAGGCGAGCAAACCAGCATCCTGCTTGAGCCGTTAGAGCAGAGCCTTCAGGCGCAACTGAACATTCGTGTTGAGCGCGAAGCGTTGCTCAAAGCTGCACGCGAATCTGTGGACGCAGCGAACGCAGCACTGCGCGCTGCCGACGAAGCGCGTCTGGTGATCGAGCGCGACCTGGAACCGATCCGCAAACGCATCGAAGACGCTCGCATCAAACAAAACTCCGCCGAGCTTAATCTCGCGCAATTTGAAGAGCAACTCGCCGCGTTGAAGGTTGATCTGGAGTGGCTGGCCGGTGCACTTGAAAAAGCACCGCGTGCCGCAGAATTGCAGCGTACCGTGCAGCGTGTTGAAGGCGAAATTGCGCAACTCGGTGCCGTGAATCTGGCAGCATTGGAAGAGCTGACACAAGCGTCCGAACGCAAGCTTTATCTCGATGCGCAGGCCGGTGATTTGTTGGAGGCTGTGCATACGCTCGAAGATGCGATTCGTCGTATTGACCGCGAAACGCGTTCGACGTTGCAGGAAACTTACAACAAGGTCAACGAGCAATTCGGTCGGCTGTTCCCGATTTTGTTCGGTGGCGGTCAGGCCAAACTGGTGCTCACCGGGGAGGAGATTCTCGATGCGGGCATCCAGGTGGTAGCGCAACCGCCGGGCAAGCGCAATGCGTCGATTCAACTGCTTTCTGGCGGCGAAAAAGCGCTCACCGCTACTGCATTGGTGTTCGCGTTGTTCCAGCTAAATCCTGCACCGTTTTGTCTGCTTGACGAGGTCGACGCGCCGCTGGATGATCCGAATACCGAGCGCTTTTGTCGCCTGGTGCGCGAGATGTCAGTTGCGACGCAGTTCCTGTTTATTTCACACAATAAAATCGCGATGGAAATGGCGGAGCAACTCATCGGCGTCACCATGAATGAGCCGGGCGTGTCACGAATTGTCGGGGTGGATGTGTCGCAAGCGCTGCGTATGGCGGAGGCGGCTTGATGAGCCGCGTAGCTGTAGTGCGCAGCATAGCCGTAGCGTGCCGCAAAGCTTAAGGGTTGCCACAGTGAATTCTCTTCAAATCGGTTTGATTGCCATCGGGGCGCTCGTCGTCGCAATGTTGTTTTTGTGGCATTGGTGGCAGTCGCGACGCGCTGATCGTCCAGCTAGAGTTGCGCCGCCGCCACCTCAGGAAACTGTGCGTCCAGCGGTGCCAAATGCGGCTGCGACAATGGCGACGCCGGCATCCCTTTCCGAGCCATCGTACGAACGCGTTGAGCCCACGCTTGACGTGCGTTCCGCAGGCGTTTGGGTACAGCACGTTGCCGAAGTGAAGCCCGAGATAACGCCCGAGGAAATCGTCTACGACGAAGTTCAAGCCCCGCATCTGGCACGCGACACATTCGAAGAAATCGTCGTCGCAGAGTTACCAGCGCCCGTATATTCATCGCCGCCCGAACGTCCTGCGACAAACCAGCCAACGCCCCCCAAACTGCGCTCTGAGTGGCCGTTCGATGAGCGATTGCACGTGCATGCGTCCTTCGTCAACTTGACCGGCGGGCCGTTCGATGCTGCGCCGTTTGTTGCGGTGGCCGGGCGTGCTGTAGGTTGGGTTCGCTTGTTCCGGCAAAGCCCGTGGGAGCAGTACGACGCAGCACACGTCGGTTCAGTGCAGCAACTTGTGCTCGCGCTGCCGTTGGCCTCGCGGCAAGGACCGATTGAGGCGCAGGACATGGACGCCTGGCAATTTGTATTGTCTGAGTTGTCAACGGCGCAGGGTTGCGAGGCGCATTTTCATGGCTTTCGCGATGCGCCACATCGCGCGGCCGAGCTGGACAGTTTCCTCGCGGCGGTCGACATCATGCCCGACGTATATCTGGTCAAAAAAGATGGCGGTCACTGGACAGGCACCCGACTGCGCGGCACGCTGGAGGCGAACGGATTTCGCCTGCAATCGGACGGTCGCTTCGCGTACCACGAGATCGAGTCCGACGCCGTAATCTTTCATGCAGTAGATGGCTTTGAGCGGCCTTTCACGCCGGAGCGACTGCGTACCGAGGCGATCACTGCGTTGCGTTTCTCTATCGAACCGGTGCGCTTGAGCAATCCGCTGGTTCGCTACGACTCGTTCCGGCAGAGTTTGCGTGGGCTGTCGAAGCTGCTCGATGCAGATCTCAAATCAAGCGAAGGCGATCTGCTCGATGACGCAAAGTTTGCGACGATGCGCGACGAAGTGAAGACCGCGATGGACGCGATTGTAGGAGCGGGCATCGAACCGGGATCGGATACGGCACGGTCGTTGTTCGGTTAGTCGCGGAGCGTTTCAGTGTTTGCAACTGATGCGGATTTCAAGCGCGCGCTCGTGTTGCGCGATGCACTGACTGAGGCCGCGCATCGTTATTACACGCTGGACGATCCGTCGATTCCCGATGCTGAATATGACCGCTTGTTTCGCGCGTTGCAGGCGCTAGAGGCTTCGCATCCGGAACTGCAAACGCCAGACTCGCCGACGCAGCGCGTAGGCGGTGCGCCGCTCGCAGCGTTTGCGCCGGTGCGTCACGCGGTACCGATGCTCTCGATTCGTACTGAGACTGATGTGACCGTTGCAGGTGCACACGCTTTTGACGCGCGGGTACGTCGCGAATTGAAACTGACCGACAGTGATCCACCGGTCGAATACCTCGCCGAACTCAAATTCGACGGCCTAGCACTGGCGTTGCGCTACGAAAACGGCATTCTCGTGCGGGCCGCCACACGTGGCGATGGCGAGACGGGCGAAGAGGTCACGCTGAATGCACGCACCATCGCCTCGGTGCCGCTTAAGCTGCGCACCGATTCGCCGCCCGCCGTGCTCGAAGTACGCGGCGAGGCGTACATGACGCGCGCTGATTTCGATCGTTACAACGACAAGCAACGTGCCGCCGGTTTTGCCACGCTGGTCAATCCTCGCAACGGCGCAGCAGGCAGCATTCGTCAGCTCGACCCGAAGCTCGCCGCTGCCCGTCCGCTCTCCTATTTCGCCTACGGCCTCGGCGAAATTCAGGGCTGGCAATTGCCCCCCACGCAAGCTGTGCTGCTCGATGCGCTGGCCGCATTCGGCCTGCCGGTGAACAAGGAACGTCGCGCCGTCGCTGGCCCTGATGAACTGGCCAATTTTCACCGCGATATCGCGGTCAAGCGCGATTCGCTGGGATTTGATATTGACGGCGTCGTCTACAAAGTCAATCGTCGCGACTGGCAGGAGCAACTGGGCTTCGTGTCGCGCGAACCGCGCTGGGCAGTGGCTCACAAGTTTCCGGCGCAGGAAGAATTGACCCGTGTGCTGGCTATCGAAGTGCAGGTCGGTCGCACGGGCGCGATCACGCCCGTTGCGCGGCTGGAACCGGTGTTTGTTGGCGGCGTGACGGTGTCGAACGCGACGCTGCACAATCTTGATGAGGTTCGGCGCAAGGATGTACGCGTTGGCGACACCGTGATCGTGCGCCGCGCGGGCGATGTGATCCCTGAAGTGGTTCGCTCGGTCGTCGAGCGCCGGCCTGAAGGCACGACCGAATTTGCGCTTCCCACTCACTGCCCGGAGTGCTCGTCTATCGTGGAGCGGCCCGAAGGCGAGGCGATTGCGCGTTGTACCGGTGGCATGATTTGCTCGGCACAACGCAAGGGCATGCTGCTGCATTTCGCGGCCCGCCGCGCACTCAATATTGAAGGGCTAGGCGACAAGCTGGTTGAGCAGTTGGTCGACGCCAATCTTGTGCATGAAGCTGCGGATTTGTTCACGCTGACGCAGGCGCAGCTCGCAGGCCTGGATCGCATGGGCGACAAGTCGGCGACCAGCGTGGTGGCCGAGCTTGAAAAGGTCAAACACGCGGAACTGCATCGCTTTATCTTTGCGCTCGGTATTCGTCACGTCGGCGAAACGACGGCCAAAGATTTGGCCAAACATTTCGGCACTATTCACGCCGTGATGAACGCCGACGAAAACGCGCTGCTCGACGTAAATGACGTCGGCCCCATCGTCGCCGCAAGCATCACGCATTTCTTTGCCAATGAGAAAAACCGCAACGCGGTTGAGCGCCTGCTGGCGTGCGGATTCGAGTTCGCGCCGGTCGTGATGAACGCACCGACTAATGCGATCATCGCCGGAAAAACGTTTGTGCTAACGGGCACTTTGCCTACACTCAAACGAGAAGATGCGAAGTCCATGATCGAGGCGGCAGGCGGTAAAGTCGCAGGTTCAGTATCCAAGAAAACCAGCTACGTGGTTGCAGGCGCAGAAGCAGGCACCAAGCTTGATGATGCGCAGCGACTCGGTGTTGCCGTGATCGACGAACCAGAATTTTTATCTCTATTCAACGCTTAAAGTAATGGCCAAAATTCGTAAAGCAGTGTTCCCCGTCGCCGGTCTCGGCACTCGTTTTTTGCCCGCGACCAAAGCGATGCCGAAAGAGATGTTGACGGTGGTCGACAAACCGCTGATCCAATACGCCGTGGAAGAGGCGGCGTCGGCGGGCATCACCGACATGGTCTTCGTCACAGGACGCAGCAAGCGCGCCATCGAAGACCATTTTGATCGCGCCTACGAGCTTGAAAACGAGCTGACTCGCGCTGAAAAACACGATTTGCTGGATGAGTTGCGCGCTGCCGTGCCGTCCAATATCAACTGCATCTTTTTGCGTCAGGGCGACGCGCTCGGCCTCGGCCACGCGGTGCTCTGCGCGCAGCCAGTGGTTGGCGATGAGCCATTCGCCGTCATCCTCGCTGACGAGCTGATTCGCCCCACCGCAACCGGACCCGGCGCGCTGGGCTCGACGGCGCAATTGTGTGACGTGCATGCCCGTTTGTGCGCCTCGAACGGCGCGGTGATCGGCGTTAACCACATGCCCGGCGACTCGATCTCCCGCTACGGCGCGATTCGCATTGCTGAGACGCTGCCGCATAAAGACGGCAACGCAATGCGTCTGTCAGGCTTCGTTGAAAAGCCCAAGCCTGCCGACGCGCCCTCGCAATTCGGCGCGATTGGCCGCTATGTGCTGCCCGCGTCGATCTTTGCGCATTTGAAGGACATTAAACGCGGCGCTGGCGGCGAAATTCAGTTGACTGATGCCATAGCGTCACTCATGTCCGCCGAGCCCGTCTACGCGGTTGAAACGGTCGGCGTTCGCTATGACTGCGGCACCAAGCTCGGCTACCTTGAAGCTACCGTCAAACTGGGGCTGGAACGCGCTGAATTTGGCGCTGAGTTCGCGGCGTTTTTGAAGAAGCAGCTTTAGGCTGAAAGCGTTTTCTCACTTCGGCTAGAACCGACTAATCGCCACATTCGACATTTGAGGATTCCTGAGTTAAACCCAATACTCGTCACTTAACTATGCGAATAGTCGGGTTGCTGATCACTGGCTGCGGCGGTTTGGCGTGACGTCGTCGCAGCGGCCATTGGCTCATCTTTCGTTTGACGCCGCGCAGAT
>JANXNO010000484.1 GCA_025354075.1 Burkholderiales bacterium
CGAGGATTTCGTCCTCGGCGAGCGTTGTCGTTTTTGCTCGGAAGACTATGGCTTCATCTTCGCCATCGCAGTCAGCGCATCCCCCGCAGCCCGCACAATATTCCACTCCGGCATCACCGTTGCGCCCATCGCTTTATAGAAGTCGATAGACGGCGTATTCCAGTCCAGCACGGTCCATTCAAAGCGACCGCTGTTGCGCTCAACCGCGATTTGCGCGAGCCTCACGAGTAGCGCTTTGCCGTAGCCTTTGCCGCGACATTCCGGCTTCACGAACAGGTCTTCGAGATACAACCCTTTTCGCCCGAGGAAAGTTGAAAAATTGTGGAAGAAGAGCGCGAAGCCCGCGGCAGTTTCGTTCTCAATCGCCATGATGCATTCGATGCGCGCGTTCGGCCCGAATAGTTCGCGACTGAAATCGTCAGGCGTGCTCACCATCAGATGTTCTAGATTTTCGTAGATCGCGAGATCTCGCACGAGCGCGTGAATGTCGACGGCATCCGCTGACGTTGCGGGGCGAATGGTGAAGGTATTTGGCGTAGTCATGGATTCGATTATCGCCGCTGAACTGTCGGCGCACGAAACCAATAGCGGCGATATTGCGTACTACTAAATGACATTCAAGCGCTGCGAAGCGCTGGTCATTTTCAAGTCTCTCCCCCTGGACGGCTGCTCATCCCAGCCGTCCTTTTTTATGGGCTTTGGCGGGACGGACCGGCAAGTCGCGAAGACAAATGGCTAGTAACGGTCGACTTTCACGCTACCGACACGTGCGCTCGAAAGCTTGAGCAACGCCGCCGGGTCAATCGCAAACATCGCGTGGGGCGTGCCTCCGGCAGGAAACACCCGCTCGAAGCGCAGCAGGTCTTCGTCCATGAGGACCGCACCTGGATTGGTATGAGCGATGGGTGGAACGCCGCCAATGGCAAATCCGGTTTGTTCCCGCACAAAATTCGCGTCGGCTTTGGCGAGTGTTTTGCCGAGCCGAGCCGCAATTTTTTTCTCATCGACCCGGTTGGCTCCGCCAGTGATGACCAGCACCGAGCGCCCAGTGGTCAGGCTTTTAAAGATGATGCTCTTGGCAATTTGTGCAACATCGCAGTTGAGCAGGATAGCCGCTTCTGCGGCCGTACGACCGGGGTTCTCGTGTTCGATGATGGTGGT
>JANXNO010000504.1 GCA_025354075.1 Burkholderiales bacterium
TAGTGTTCGAGATCGAACTCCTCGAAATCGTCGCGGCCAAGTAGTTCCGCGCGTTCGTCATGAGCACCACGCCAACAAACGGAATAAGCTGCGTCACAATGCGATCCAGCGAGATTTTCGCCACGGTGCAGGCGGCGAACAAATTCACACCAAACGGCGGTGTGATCATACCAAGCGCGAGGTTCACCACCATCACGATACCAAAGTGAACCGGGTCGATTCCGAAGTGAACGGCCACGGGTGCCAGGATCGGTGCCAGCACGATGATCGCCGCACTGGTTTCGATGAACATGCCGATGATGAAGAGTGCCGCGTTCACACCCAGCAAAAACAGCATCGGGCTTTGCAGCCATTCTTTGAGGAAAAGGCCAATCGCATCGGGCACACCAGCGCGCGTGATGAGGTAAGCAAATAGCCCCGCATTCGCGATGATGAACATGATCACGGATGACGACAAGGAGCTCTTTTTGAAGATCGGCAGCAGGTCTTTGAAACCGATTTCGCGATACACCACGCCACCGACAAACAGCGCGTACACAACCGCGACGGCGGAGGCCTCGGTCGGCGTAAACACGCCGCCATAAATGCCGCCCAAAATGATCACTGGCATCATCAACGCATACGCCGCGCGACCGTTGAGCGACGCGCGCAATTTTGGGATCAACGACAGCACGATGAAGTAGGTGGTGAAGAGCCCGACGCCGATCAAATCGGTGTAGCGATCCAGCGATTGCTCGCTCAGATTTTTGCTCAGCAAAGCAGGGCCGATCACCCTGTTACCGATCACCAAAAGCGCAATGCCACCGCCAATGATCGCGAGGTCTGCCAGCGCCGACATCGCAGACAACTTACCCACGCCATCGAGCTTGCCCCAGCCTTTTTTGCGGCACAACAGGAACACGTAGAGCATCAGTGCGCCGCCAATCAGGAAGCCCGGCCCGAAGCCCGCGATGAACAATTCGCCAATGGAAATTTCGGCCGACACGCCGTACAAAATCATCGGAATCGACGGTGGAATAATCACACCCAACTCCGCGCTGGTTGCCTGCAGAGCTGCCGCCCACGCCGTTGGATAACCGTGTTTGATCAGCGCTGGAATCAGGATGGCACCGATGGCAAACGTGGTCGCTACGGAAGAGCCCGACACCGCTGCAAAAATCATGCAGGTCAACACACACGTCATCGGCAAACCGCCCTGCACGCCACCCACAAGGCTTTTTGCGAATTCGACCAGCCGCTTTGAGATGCCGCCCGTCTCCATCAAATTGCCCGCGAGAATAAAGAATGGAATCGCCGCGAGTGGAAACTTGTTGATGGAAGAAAACATCTCCTTCACCGACACCAGCATGTTGACGTTGCCGATGTAAATGCCAAAGATCGCTGCAAGGCCAATCGATACAGCGACCGAGATGGTGAGCGCAAAGCACAGCACCATCGTCACTAACATCACTGCACTCATTGCGCCGTCTCCAGTTCCATCCGCATCGGATCAAGAAAATTGCCTACGATACCGAGCACCGAAAACACGCCGCCGAGCGGCATCGCAATGTAGGCCCAGAACATCGAATATTCTTCAAGCCCGATGATCGTCTGCACTTTGCCGCGCAGCGAATAGTCCCAGCCAACGATGATGATCACGGCGACCAACGTGAGCGACGCGATCATCACCACGGTGTCGAGCACGCGTTTCATGCGCGGCCCGGCCCAGCGATGCAGCACGTCCACGCTGACCATCGCACCCTGCCGAAACGCCATCGGAATGCCCATGAACACCATCCAGATCAACGAAAAACGGATCATGACCTCAGTCCATTCAGCAGGCTCTTCGAGCACAAATCGGGTGATGATTTGAAACAACCCGAGCGCGGCGGCCAGCGCTAGCATCGCGCAGGCGAAGTACATCGATGCATGGGTGGTGATGCGCTCAACGCGCAGAAAAATGGCTTTCACGGGCTCCCCTTTGTGGCTGCATTCTAGGCAGAAAAAAGCCCGCGCTAAGCGGGCCGTTTTGTACTGCAGGAGCGGCTTACCGCGACCTGCGTTAACTATTCAGCGGGTCGCGGCAAGCCGCTCCTACAAAAGCCTTGCTACTTCACAGCCCGAATCTTCTCAATATTGGCTTTGCCAAACTGTTTCTCAAATTCCGCGTTCACCGGGCCGAGTGCAGCGACGAACTTCGCTTTGTCGACATCAATCACTTGCATACCTTTGGTGCGTAGCTCGGCCACGCCCTTCGCGTCATCCTCATCAACGCGCGCACGATTGGCCTTGACCGCTTCTTTCGCGGAATCAATGAACACCTGCTTGTCCGCAGCGGAGAGCTTGTCAAACGCCGCCTTGTTCATCAAAAAGATCGCGGGCGAATACACGTGGCCAGTCAGCGACATGTACTTTTGCACCTGATCAAATTTCGCCGCCATGATCACCGACAGCGGATTCTCCTGGCCGTCAACCGTGCCCTGTTGCAGGGCAGTGAACACCTCCGGGAACGCCATTGGTGTGGTCACAATGCCAAAGCCCTTATACGCCGCAATATGCACCGGATTTTCCATCGTGCGCATCTTCAAACCCTTCAGATCTTCCGGCGCATTCACTGCGCGTTTGCTATTGGTCATGTGGCGCACGCCGTTTTCGCCCCAGGCCAACGCCTTGAAACCTTTCGACTCAAACTTGGCCAGCATTTCCTGACCAATCGGGCCGTCGAGCACGGCGCGTGCATGCGCTTTATCGCGGAACAAAAATGGAATGTCAAGAATGCGCGCCTCGGGCACAAAGTTCGGGATTGGACCGGTCGAGGTGAACGTCAGCTCTTGGGTGCCCAGTTGCACCGCCTCAATTGACTCGCGCTCGCCACCGAGCGAGCCCGAATAAAACGGCTGAATCTTGATGCGGCCTGCCGTGCGCTTTTCAACTTCTTTCGCCAGCGTGTCAATGCCGATGCCCTGATGCGAATTTTGCGCGATGGAGATGCTGATCTTCATGCTCGCCTGAGCAAACGTCGTGTTTGAAAGTGCAACCACAGCAAGCGCGGCCAGCGCCGACGCAACAGTCTTCAATTTCATAAATTCTCCTGATGGAATGGCAAAAGCTCAGCGCGTAAGTATTCCTGCTGCCTTCTAAACTTGACAGCGGAATTACCCTTGACCCGTTGGAGCGTGAGATTGATAAACAGCATACCCCTCTGGATGCAGACCGCCGGATTGCTCGCGCTGTCCAACGTCTTTATGACCTTCGCGTGGTACGGCCATCTGAAAAATCTGGCCAGCAAACCGTGGTGGATCGCGGCGTTGATTTCGTGGGGCATCGCGCTGTTTGAATACCTGTTGCAGGTGCCCGCCAACCGCATCGGCGCCGAACAATTTTCGCTGGCGCAATTAAAAATCATGCAGGAAGTGATCACGCTCACGGTGTTCGTACCATTCGCCGTGATTTACATGAACCAGCCAATGAAGCTTGATTTTTTGTGGGCCGCGCTGTGTTTGTGCGGTGCAGTCTATTTTGTGTTTCGTGGTGTGTAGTACATCAACCGTCTGGAGGAAGTGATGAAAAAAATATTGCTTGCCGCGTTGATCGCGTTGCCCGTGTTGCCAATGAACGCACACGCCGATGGTGTGCTCAGCGTGTATTGCAGTTACCAGAAAGACTGGTGCGAGGCGATGAAAAATGCGTTCGAAAAACTGACCAACACCAAGGTCAACATGACGCAAAAAAGCTCCGGCGAAACCTTTGCGCAGGTGAAGGCGGAGGCGTCAAATCCGAAGGCGGACGTGTGGTGGGCTGGTACTGCCGACCCGCATGTGCAGGCCGCGAACGAAGGGCTGACCGTGGCGTACATTTCACCAAACTCGTCAACGTTGCACCCGTGGGCCAAGCGTCTCGCCGAGCAAACAAAGAACCATACGATTGGCGTGTACGCCGGACCGCTTGGCTTTGGTTACAACCCCGAGGTACTGAAGAAGAAAGGTATCGCCGCACCGGCCTGCTGGAAGGATTTGCTCGACGCGAAGTACAAAGGCGAACTGCAAATGCCCAACCCGTTTTCGAGCGGAACCGCGTACGTCGCCATCGCCACCTTCGTGCAATTGATGGGCGAAGAGCCTGCGTTCGATTTCATGAAAAAACTGAACGCCAACATGAATCATTACACCAAGAGCGGCGCAGCGCCGGTCAAGGCTGCAGGCAGGGGCGAAACCGCCATCGGCATCTCGTTCATTCATGACGCGGTGGCCGAAGCAAACGCCGGGTTTCCGGTGGTGAGCGTCGCGCCCTGCGAAGGCACCGGCTACGAGATCGGCGCGATGAGCATCATCAAAGGCGCACGCAATCTCGACAACGCAAAAAGGTTCTACGACTGGGCGCTCACGCCCGAGGCGCAGGCACTCGGCGCGCAGAATAATTCGTTCCCCATTCCAAGCAACCCCGCCACGCCGCTACATCCAAAAATGCCCAAGTTCGAGTCGATCAAGTTGATCAATTACGACTTTGCGAAGTACGGCGCGAGTGACGAGCGGAAGCGTTTGCTTGTGCGGTGGGAAAAGGAGATTGGTGCGGTGGCAAAGTAGTGCTTACGCGTGAAGCAACCGTCCGCCAGCGAACGACCAGTTCTCCCACGCAGTTTCCTTGAAGCACACCATCACTTGCTCGCTGCCGATACCGTGCTTGCCCAGTCGCAACATAAGGTCAGCCAGCAGCGCGCGTTTGATCTTCACGCTGCGACCCACAGACCAAAGGATTTCGATGATCATGAAATTGTCATCGCGCGGTTTGCTGAGGTCGGGATAGGTTGCGTCGAAGCGCATGTCTTCTGCGGACAGTTCGATTACGCGTTGAAATCGATCAGTGACGGGAACACCCGAGCTGATCAACGCTTCGTGAATTGAATCGAGTACCAGCGCTTTGATCGCGGCGGGCTTGGGCTTTTGAACGGTGAGTGTGACGAGTGGCATGTTGACGCCTCTTTCAGCGCGACGCAGCGTCGGGCTTGCGTGCGGGTGCGGTGCCTGACGACCAATGGCGCAACCGAGCGCGCAGCGCGTCCCAGAAGGGGCGATGAAATTCGCGGCGCACGGCGTAGTCGCAATTGATGCCGTGGAAGCTGTCGTTTGAGTTGAGGCGCATGAGGGGTCTCCGTTTGAGTGATGGAACGTTAGAGAAAATGAGCGCTCCCCGAAACAACTCACGGTGCAACTCGCTTTTGCAATTTCCGCAAAACCAGCGATACTTTGCGCTTGAATACCGACGATCTAAAACTGTTTGAGCGCGTTACTGAACTCGGCACGCTGTCCGCCGTTGCGCGCGAACGCGACGTTGCCGTGAGCCAGATTTCGCGCGTGATGACGCAGCTTGAAACGCGTCACGGTGTGCAGCTTTTGCATCGCACCACGCATGGCCTGTCGCTCACTGCCGAAGGCGAAGTATTCTTGGGTTATTGCCGCAGCATCACGCAAACGCTTGACGAACTCGATGGCGAATTCACCTCGCGGGCACGGGATGTGCGCGGCGTGGTGCGCATCGCCATGAGCGCGAACATGGCGCAGCACGTGATCATTCCAAGCCTCGGTGAACTCACGTCAAAACATCCTGGTTTGATCGTAGATTTGGCGGTGAGCGACACGCTCGTTGACATGAGTCGCGACGGCATCGACATCGCGATCCGCACTGGCAGCACGCAGACGGAGGAGGTCATCGCCAAACAAATCGGCAGCCACGGTCGCCGTCTTTACGCGAGCCCGGCGTACGTCAAGAAGCACGGCAAACCGAAGCATCCCGACGATCTCGCGAAGCACCGCATCATCACCACCAGCGCTGTGCCGCGCTTGAACGATTGGCCGTTCATCATCGACGGCAAGGCGCTCACGCGCCCAATGCACGGCCAGCTGCGCGCCAGCAGTACCAGCATCACGCAGGAGATGGCGCTCGCCGGGCTCGGCATTTGTCGCGTGCATGACCTGATCGCCGCGCCGCTGGTGCAAAAACGCGAGCTGGTTGAAGTGCTGGAGAAATTCACCGACCGACAAATCGTGCCCGTTTACGCGATGATGCTGCCCGAGCGGCACCGCCTGCCGAAGATCCGCGCCTGCGTTGACTTTTGGGCGGATTGGTTGCCGAAATTTAGTGGTTCGGTTGCGGCGAAGCGGGTGTGATTCTATGGATCAGCTTTTTAGTGAAAGAGCCGTTTAGTTTAGGCTTAGAAGGCTAAAAGCTAAAATGTCAACTATTAGCTAAATGAGCGCTTAAGCCCAATTAAATAGGCGTTGTAGAGAAAAGCTGTATGAATAATATGTATCGATTTTGCCAAATATGTAGCGCAAATTCCAGTCAAACTTAAGCTGATACTGCGACTTTTGAAGAACCGTATGGCGCTCTGTGGCGCAGATATCGGCACGATCATTTTTGCGAATATCTTCGTAACAGGTTGGTCGCTGGCGGTTTGCGCTTTTGGCAGCGTGTTTCTAGAAACGATGGCGTGTCGAATATCGACGCTGGGATGGATGCCAGTTAAGGCCACCGTCGTTGCGCAAAAGGTAGAGACGGGCACTCCATCTTCAGGTGAAAGCGCGCGACGGACGACACGCGTGATCGCGCGGTATAACTTCGACGGTGAGTCATATAACGGAGCAGAGCCGAGCCCGTTTTGGGCGCAAGCCACAACGCAAGAAATCGATAGCTGGTGGGACAGGTTTCGTCCCGGCTCAGTAGTGGCGCTCTACATCAATCCTTCGCAACCTACGCAAGGCACTTGGCAGTGCGGCGCTAGAAGATCGGAGTTGCAGCTCACTGCTTTTTTGAATTCATTTTTTGGAGCAGAAATTTTCACACTCGTAGTGCTCTGGCGGTGGTTTCGTGGCCTACGCCTCAATCGCTGTATGTGCGCCACCAACGGAGTTTGAATGTCCGCACCGCCGCCACCGCCGTCGGAAATTGGCACGCCAATTCTTGTTTCGATGGCGAGCTCACGATCATCCGATAAACCTGCTGCTGCGATTAATTTCGCGAGTACGATCAAAGTTCGGTCGGCGCGTGCCACACGTAGAAAAGCGCGAAATTCGCGGCCAAATTTGGGTCGCTAACAGAGCTAGGATTACGCGAAACCAAAGTCGCAAAGATTGATGGCAGCACGGTGACCATCGAGGGGAGTAGCACCCGGAAGTGATTCTCGGCGATTAAATATGTTGGCGCGGGCGTCAGCGTGAACGGCGGAGAAATCGTCGCCTCCAGTCGTGCGAATGACCGTTATGACGTGTCCTATCGGCGCTCTTGCTTAGGCGGCAAATGGCGTGTATCAGTCGGCAAGACCAAACTTCAGACGCGCTGCGTCGTCTTGGGTCATCGGTGAATCATTCCGCCTGCCACTTGCATCAAAAGAGCGGGTGTTGCCGTGTACGTCCACCAGTCAAGCCTCGGTTGCGCCTGCGGCCAGATAGGCACCAATTCTCATCTGCATTTCGCCTTCGGTGTGGCTGGACGAGAGCACGTCAATCAATCGCGGCGGCGCGCTCGGTAAATCGGCGCGATTGCGATCCTGCGTTTGCCAGAACGATTTGGATGCCGATGCGACGTTGGGCTCGAACGTACCTTCAGGGGGCGATGGCGACTTCTTGGGCGGCTATTCCACCGAGTCAATCAATGAGCAATTTGCACAGCTTGCCTTGGGATACCGCATGACGCCAGATAGACGTTGCGCAGGCGATATCCCCCGTCTATCGAGTTCGATTTACAAAGGCAAGTGAGAGCTTACCGGGTCAGCGCACACGTCACCCTAAGTCCACGGGCGATCTGACGTGGCTGGGGCTCGTGGCGCTTGAGTACCCAAATGTGACATTCCAAAACCTTCCTTTCGCCTTTAACTCAAGCGCTGAACTTGACACGTATTGTGTTGAACCATTGTCTGCGTCGAATGGGCGTGCGTACTTAATCGCACAGCGCTTTGTGCGCTACTCAACCGCTTGAAAATCCCAACTGAAGCTTGCACCATCGTTAGCGTTACAACTGCCCTGCAACCGCGCTGCACTAAGGCTTGACTGGTTGGACACCACATTATCCTGCGTCTGGCAGGTGAACCATATGTAACCAAAAGGCACCTGTGCGGGCGGATTGCTTCCACAGGTGATGATGACGGGAATCGATCGGAACAACCCGCCGTAGCGCACGCTTCCACCCGTCGTGGTGGCTTCAGTCACAGCGAGGGTGCTAGTCGGCAGCTCAATGGACACCGCGCCGGGGGCGGTACATTCGGAAGCCGGCGGGGAGAGGTTCGCGGTCGCATCAGTCACGCGATACAGCAATTCACCGTCTGGCCCGCGCTCGTTGGCAACCAGGCTCCACGTCACGCTGCCAGAAAACTCAATCTCCTGTTGACCACCGCGAAACGTGCCGCGATAAGTGCGCACTGCATTGCCGTTAGCGGGGGGCAGCGATACCACCGCGC
This sequence comes from Burkholderiales bacterium, assembly GCA_025354075.1. Classification (GTDB taxonomy): domain Bacteria; phylum Pseudomonadota; class Gammaproteobacteria; order Burkholderiales; family Casimicrobiaceae; genus Casimicrobium. Next base: position 8,429 of record JANXNO010000504.1, read on the forward strand.
CGCCGCAAAACGTCTGACCCTCGCATACATAGCCATCAGCCGCACCCGCCTCGCACAGAGCCAGGTTCGGGTAATAACGGTGGTTAGATGTTTTACCGTTGACCCCGGCCCGGAACCCCCGAAACATCGGTGTATTGCCTGCGGGACACACATTGTTCGCATCGGGTTTCACGGTTGCAAAATCGTAGCCTTCCCACGAAAAGCCCGGCACGTTCTGCGCACGAATGCCTTCACAGTCGCTGCCTTCCTTGCCGTAAAAATGCGAACTTGTAAACGGGGTGCTGACCGAGACGTAAAAGCGACAGATCCGGGAAAGCGTGGCGCTTTCAACGGTTGCTTCGGTTGCCGCAAAGCTCATGCCTGTGCGCTGGAAGCTCGGCGATCCGTCAAGCAGCGCCTGCTCGTTGGCGCGTCCGGTGATGAAGTAGGCGTCTAACGCCGTGCTGAAATACTCGACGACGGTCACTGCGCTGGCGACCGCACTGCATACGAGCGCAACCAGCACGAAAAAAATGTGTAATACACGGCGTAGCGGATTCATGATGGGCTCCAGGGATGAAAGTAAAGCAGCTATCAACTAAGCGTGAAGAGGCCAAAAATGGCTCACCGAAAAAGTCGGTATTCGGCGCGAATTCGAAATGTCGCGGCGTTATTGCGGTTACGATTGCGCAATTAACGCGACCGCCAGCACTACCGCGCCGGAGCCGAAAGAGCCGCATCAAGCGGGTGCATTCAGCGTGACGCTGTACGCCGAGCTACAGCGCATCGCGCGTGGTCAAATGCGGCAAGAGGCCTCTGACCACACCTTGTCTGCCACCGCAGTGGTCAACGAGGCGTTTCTGCGATTGCAGCGGGACGGGCAAGCTCCGACCATGGAACACACCCATTTCGTCCGCCTGGCGGCGCGCGTGATGCGGAACGTCTTGGTGGATCATGCGCGAGCAGCGCATGCGCAAAAACGTGGCGGGGAGCTCGCGTTCACGAGCATGGATCAAACTGCTCACGCGTTTCACATGCGCTGTTCAGCCCAGTTGTTTGAAGCATCCACGGCGCAGGGAGGGGTGACCTCCAGCGCGGACGTCACCTACGCGCATGAAGTTGATTTCATTCACCTCGACACGGCGCTGGAACAACTTCGAGCGCTGAGCCCACGTCAGGCCGAAGTCGTCGATTTGCGGTTTTTCAGCGATCTGTCGCTGGAAGATACCGCCGCCGCGCTGGGCGTGTCGTTGGCAACGGTCAAGCGGGACTGGAGCGTCGGTCGCCTTTTCTTGCAGCAGGCGATGCAAGCCGCCCGCACGTCGGCAGGCGACATACCGTGACGCACGATTCAAGAGCTGCGAGCGGTTCTGCTGACACGACGCTGAGCCCCGCGCGCTGGCATCTGATCAGCGAGATAGCAGCCGATTGCCTGGAGATTGCCAACGAGGCAGAACGCGAGGTGCATATGCTGCGTGCTTGTGGCGATGACGACGCGCTGCGTGATCGCGTGCGCTCGGTGCTGAAGGCGCATGCCAGTGCGAAGCAACTGGGCGCGCTCTCACGCACGCGAGTGGCCAGCGCGGTGGGCGTTGCACTTGGCGCGAGTGACTCGTCAGCGCAAAGCTGGGTAGGGCGTCGCCTCGGCGCGTACGAAATCACCAGCCAAATCGCGCAAGGCGGCATGGGGGCGGTGTTCAAGGCGATACGCGCCGACGCTGCGTTCACCAAAGAGGTTGCGGTCAAGTTGGTCCGCGACGGCGTGAGCGGTCAGCAGAGCGCAACCATCGCGGCTCGCTTTCGCGCCGAACGGCAAATTCTGGCGAGCCTCGAACATCCGAATATCGCACGGTTGATCGACGGTGGCAGCAGCGTTGATGGCCATCCGTATCTGGTGATGGAATACGTCGACGGGCAGCCAATCAACGTCTACGCGCGAACGCATAACCTCAGTATTGCGCAAAAGCTCACGCTGTTCCAGTCGGTTTGCAGCGCAGTTCAATTCGCGCACCAGCACCTTGTCGTCCATCGCGATTTAAAACCCAGCAATATCCTCGTGACTGAATCGGGCGAGGTAAAACTGCTCGACTTTGGAATCGCGAAGTTGCTGGATCCCCCGTCGTCGGAGCCCGCCAACGCCCTTCCGACCGTGATCGCAATGACGCCTGCGTATGCCAGCCCCGAGCAGGTAAAAGGTGAAACCATCACGACCGCGAGCGATGTGTACGCGCTGGGCGTGATCCTCTACGAACTGCTGACGGGGCACAGTCCTTACAAAGCAAACGCCACGCAGCCACTGGAACTCGCAAAAGAAATCTGCGAGCAGGACCCAGCGCGGCCGAGCACAGTGGTAAGCCACAGCACACACGCTACGAACGAGACGGCCAGCCCACCGCCCGTGGACGAAACCACATTCAAACGCCTGAAAAAAGGTCTGCGCGGCGATCTCGACAATATCGTGCTTATGGCGTTACGTAAGGAGCCCGCACGACGCTATGCCTCGGTGCAGCAACTGGCCGAAGACGTCCGTCGGCACACCGAAAGCCTTCCTGTATCAGCTCGGGCCGACACGTTTTCATATCGTGCCAGCAAATTTGCCTCACGTAACCGCTGGGCTGTGGGTTTTTCTGTGATTGCATTCGCAGGCATGGCGGGTGCGTTCGGTTTTGCGTCGCATCAAGCGCATGAAGCGCGTCTGGCGCAAGCGCGAGCGGAGCGCCACTTCTCGGACGTTCGAACCCTTGTCAATGGCTTCATGTTCAAGTTCTTCGAGCAATTGCAGGAGATTCCCGGTACCCGTGACGTGCAGCGCCAGATGGTCGACACCGGTGCGGAATACCTGTCCGCGCTGGCTAAAGACAGCGCGTCCGACCCGGCGCTCTCGCTGGAGGCGGCCAGGGGATTCATCAATCTCGCCAAAGTTCAATCGCGTGATCTGGTCGACGCCAAGGCTCAGGCGTCATTGCTCAAGCGTGCGCTCGGACTGATCGAGCAGGCGGCTCGGCACGGTGCAGAACCGTCGCTGCGCATTCGTCTGGAGCTTTCGGCACGAACCGAATTATCCAGCGCGCAGGTCAACACAGGCGATGTCGCGGCGGCGACCGTGCAGCGTGCGACAGCAGTCGCGCTGGCCCGCAGTACAACCAGCCATCCGGACCAAGTGCCGTTGCAGCTGGCGCGCGCCGACGCCTTGATGGAGGCAGCACGGCTCGGCGCGGTTACTGTGCCTGCTGCGGAGCGCTGGGCACTGGCGCAGGAAGCGCTGACGATTCAACGGGCGGTAGCGTCGCGCGAACTGGATGCTGAGGCGCGTAGCGAGGTCGACCACAAGCTCGCCATCGCCATGCTCTACGCGGCCACCGTCGCGTCCGAAAATGCTCCGCAGGACATCGCTAAATCTACCGCGAGAGAGCTGGGCGACGCCGCTGTGCGCATGTTTGAGAGCCAGAATAGTGCTCGTCCAGGGCGGGTTAGCAGCCTCGCCAATCTGGCGTTTGCCACGTCGATGACAGCCGAAATGGCGCGTGAGGCGGGTGATCTGGACGCTGCACGGCGTGGCTTCCGGCGAGCGCGGGAGTATGCACAAAACGTCGCCCGCGCAGAGCCTAATTTGCCACAGGCGAAACTGAATTCGGTTGGTGCTGCGATGGCCGAAATCGAACTGGAGTTGTCGGCGAAAACCGACCCCGCGAAGATTTTTTTGCTGGTGCAGGCCGCCAGCGCTGAGGCTGCAACGCTCCCCGCCAGTCTGGCCGCTGAGCGATCCGGCATGGCCGTGACGGCGGGACTCGGAGCGCTGGCCTCCGAGGTTAAGGTTCGCTGGTGCGCTGCGGTGAACGCGCCTCCGGCGACCGAATGTTCAAAGTTGCTCCGTGAGGCGGTCGAAGGTTTTCGGGAGACTAATCGCTTACTTCCACAAATCGAAGACATGATCCAACGCGACAACGGCGAGATGCTGCAACTCATCAAAACGGGTGTAGAGCGGGCCGAAGCGGCACTGGCGATGAATCAACGGCAGGTTGCGTCCAGTCACACTACAAGACGCTAACCTCAGTGGCTCGTACCGTTGCGACCCATCGAATGTTGCGACCTACGAGACCAATGACACTGATGCCAAATGCGCTGGTGGTGCCCGGTGCAAAGCTGACGTTGGCGTCCCATGCAGTCTCGGATTCATAAATTACCGTTTTGTTGCAGCCTGTCGGCTGAATGGCTGCCCCCCCTACGACGACGACATAGTGGCATTTGAACGCGTAGCTTGCCGAAAAACCCGTGCCTTCGGCAAAGGCGACGACCTGAACATCAAGCAAGCCGGCGCGGCCCGGCTCAAACACCAAATTCTCCGAGAAGCCATCCAGATATAACCAGTTTTGGTTGGCGTCTATCGTGCGATTGCGCAGCACGTACTGTGTCGCCTGCGCGGTGCCGGGGGAGGCCGAGAAGGTGCCCGCCGCGCTGGCCGTCTGGCCGTGCAGACGCGCCCTGCCCGCGTACCCGCCCGGCACCGTTGAGTACGCGGCAGAAGCTGTGTTGGAAGCGCCGCCTGAGACCACGGCGTTGGTCGCTGACGCAACGTTGGTGTCACCGCCGCCGACGATTGCGTAGTTTGCGCTGACGCTGTTGCTGACCCCAGCCACCACTGCTGCGCCATAGGTCGTGAGCTCCGTACCTGTGATGCTGTTGAGATAGCCGCCGCCGATAAACGATGCCGCCCCGGCAACGCTGTTCTGATAGCCGCCGACGACTGAACCGCCCCGGCCAGTGACCGTGTTGGGGTAGCTGGTTGTCTCAACGCCTGAGCAGCAAAATCCGCCGCCACCAATGAACGATCCATGCGCCGACGCAATATTGCCGCCACCGCCGACGATGGCCGAGAACGTACCCGTCGCCTGATTCGATCTGCCGCCGCCAACCGAGCTGTGTTGACCGGTTGCAAAATTCAGTTCGCCGCCGCCGACTTTGCTCCACGAAGCAGTTGCCGTGTTGTTGAGGCCGCCGCCAATGGCGCTATACAGCCCGCTGCCCGCATTCGCGCTGCCGCCAGCCACCGCGCTTCCGCCGCCGCCCGCGGTGTTGCCCAGACCGCCTGCGACTGTCGCGCCGACTGCGCTATTGGGCGCTGAAGCATCGTCACCGGCGCGATTGCCCCAACCGCCGCCAACGGTGCCGTAGATGTCGGTGACACGATTGCGTTTGGCGGCTCCGTAGCCGGGATCGGTGCCGTCGGTGATGCCGCCACCAGCAATCGTTGCGCCGCGCACGCCCGCACTGACCTCGTTCGAGGTTGAGCCGTTAATGACGTTCGGCGCACTAGCGACGCCGCTTTGAACGATGCGCAGTCCGTCTCCACCCGGGACGAAGACATTGGCCGATGCGCCACCGCTTTGCAGTGTGACTGGAAACGCGTCTGTCGTGCCAATGACGCCGGCCACACCAAACGCGTTACCGCCCAACGTCCAGGCGTTGATCGCGCCCCCAAGCGCGCAGCCACTGGCGAGGAAACTGGTGATTGCGGCTGTAGTGGGGCGGGACGCAGCGGGCGCTGTACCGAGCGCGAGGCCTGCGGTCAGCGACGCACCCGTGAACCCCGACAAATGTCGGGCGATGATCGTTGTGTCGACCTTATCGATGGCGCCATCGCCGTTCATATCGAGCGCGCAACCGACACATTCGATGTTGTTCTTGACCTGCAACGGGTCGAGGCTCGCGTACTTCGTGCTGGCGACCAGCGGGCTGCCGGTGATGCCAAGCGCGTAGCGGGTCAGCACCAGCCCGTCGTTGACCGCGTCCGACGCGCCGTTGTCGAACGGGCACTGCGCTGCATTTACGGCCTTCGGAACCGCTGCAGCCAGACAGGCCAGCGCCGCGAAAGCAGCGTTGCGGCGAATCCAGGCGACGGACAGTGATGAGCAAGTCGATATGGCCATGCGAACTCCAGAGAATGATCGGCGGACAGCGGGCGTCTGTGCCTCAAACTCGTAAAGCGTAAAAATTTGCCAACCGGCTCATCACATGCCAAGTCAGCCAGCAGCTTTTGCTCAAAGCGCTTATTGCATTGGGGCTACATCGGCTATTGAGTACTTATCGACTTGTCGAAAATAAAGCGTTTAGCCCTCATGCAGCGGGCGTTTCAACCAGAAGTTGATTTGTGATAACGTGCGATTGCACTCGCTGACGGCAGACGACCAACAGGCAACTGGCGTCAGGAATTTGCGAATGCTTGCGGCGGATGGTGTGGAAACGGGCTTCGCACGCCGATGCGAAGCTTCAGGGACGATAAGCCCTATCGCGCTCGCGTCATCGCCTCAAAGAACTCTTTATTGTTCTTGGTATCGCGCATGTGCTTTTGCAGCTTTTCCATCGCTTCAATCTCGTCCATTTCGGAGAAGAGTTTGCGCAGGATCCAGGTTTTTTGCAGCACGCTCGGCTCAAGCAGCAGCTCTTCGCGGCGGGTGCCTGAGCGACCAATGTTAATCGCCGGATAAACGCGCTTTTCGGCCATACGGCGATCCATGTGGATCTCCATGTTGCCGGTGCCTTTGAATTCTTCGTAGATCACGTCGTCCATGCGGCTGCCGGTGTCGATCAGCGCGGTGGCGATGATGGTCAACGAGCCGCCTTCTTCGATGTTGCGGGCCGCGCCGAAGAAGCGTTTTGGGCGTTGCAGTGCATTGGCTTCAACGCCGCCAGTGAGCACCTTGCCGCTGGATGGCATGACGGTGTTGTAAGCACGTGCTAACCGTGTAATCGAGTCGAGCAGGATCACCACGTCTTTTTTGTGCTCAACCAGACGCTTGGCCTTTTCGATCACCATCTCGGCGACTTGAACGTGGCGTGTAGCAGGTTCGTCGAACGTGGAGGCAACCACTTCGCCACGCACGGTGCGCTGCATGTCGGTGACTTCTTCTGGCCGTTCGTCTATGAGCAGAACGATCAAAACCACATCAGGATGGTTGCTGGCAATCGCATGCGCGATGTGTTGCAGCATGACGGTCTTGCCCGATTTTGGCGGCGCGACGAGCAGGCCGCGCTGGCCTTTGCCAATCGGCGCGACGATGTCAATCACGCGGCCGGTGATGTTTTCTTCGGCTTTGATGTCGCGCTCAAGCTTGAGCACTTTGTCGGGGAAAAGCGGCGTCAGGTTTTCGAACAAAACCTTGTTCTTGCCCGCATCTGGCGGG
>JANXNO010000526.1 GCA_025354075.1 Burkholderiales bacterium
GCAAGCGCGATTTGAGCGATGAGGAAATCGAGCTCACTTTGGCGGAACTGAAGATGCCGACGCCTGTCGGTGGCGGTGAGCCTGAAGCGCCGATTGCTGCCATCGCGCTCAAAGTCAAGCGCATCGACCTCGCGGCGCGCACACACATGCAGGCGACTTATCTGCAAAACATTCAGAACCACGACATCACGTTCGGCATCGGCCCGGCGGGCACGGGCAAAACGTATCTCGCGGTGGCCTGCGCGGTGGACGCGTTTGAGCGTGATCTGATCAAGCGCATCGTGCTGGTGCGGCCGGCCGTGGAGGCGGGCGAGCGGCTGGGCTTTTTGCCGGGTGATTTGATCCAGAAGGTCGATCCGTATTTGCGACCGCTGTACGACGCGCTGTTTGAGCTGATGGGCATGGAGAAAACGACCAAGCTCATGGAGCGCGGCACCATTGAAGTGGCGCCGCTCGCGTTCATGCGCGGGCGCACGCTGAACGGTGCGTTCATCATTCTCGACGAGGCGCAAAACACGACGCCCGAGCAGATGAAAATGTTTTTGACGCGTATCGGTTTTGGCACCAAGACAGTGGTGACCGGCGACCCGACGCAGAACGATTTGCACAAGAATCAGAAGAGCGGTTTGCACGACGCGCAGCACGTGTTGCATGGCGTGCCGGGCATTGCATTCACGCGGTTTACGGCGGTGGACGTGGTGCGTCATCCGCTGGTGCAAAAGATTGTGCAGGCGTATGAGCGGCAGAGCGCGGTGGACAATTCGTGACGCTGTCGTTGGCGGTGCAATTTGCGTCAAAGGCGAAGCATGTGCCGGATCGGGCGCCGGTTCGACGGTGGGCGTTGGCTGCGCATGGCACGACTGGCAACGGCGGTAACGCAGTGGTGACGATTCGCTATGTGGACGAGAAGGAAGGCCGCGCGCTGAATCTGGCGTTTCGGCAGAAGGATTACGCGACGAATGTGTTGACGTTTGTGCATGACGAACCGACAGAAATAGGGTGCGCTCCACGCGCCAAATTGTTAACAACGCAGCCGTCAAGCAAAAGCAAAGCGATGGTGCGCGAGGCGCACCCTATGACAAATTACGCCGCCGACATCGTCATCTGCGCCCCGGTCATCGCCCGTGAAGCGCGCGATCAGAAGAAGCCTGTTGCCGCGCATCACATCCACATGGTGATCCATGGCATGCTGCATGCTCAGGGTTTTGATCACGAGGTTGAGGCCGACGCCGCCGCGATGGAAGCCATCGAGATTGCGGTGCTCAAGCGTTTTCGTATAAAAAACCCCTATGAGATCGAGTAGTTTTTGTATGCAACTTTTTGCTGAAACGTCCGTTCCTATTGGGCTTAGACGTGAAATTTAGCGTTTATCGACTCATGCTTAAATTAGCGGCTACCCCCGATCAAATAAGCGTCTCAGCCAAAAGCTGCTACCAAAAATCCAACTTATGAGCGAGTCTGAGCCGCGCCCAAAACCGTCGCTGTTTGAGCGCCTGTCCACCATGCTGTCCGGCGCACCAGAAGATCGCGACGACCTGCTCGAAATGTTGCGCGATGCACACGAGCGGAAGCTTCTCGATGCCGATGCGCTGTCCATTTTTGAAGGCGCATTAGAAGTTGCCGACATGACCGTGTCCGACGTCATGGTGCCGCGGTCGCAGATGGACGTGATCGAACTGGCCGACGGCGAGCCCGCCGAAGTCATCGCCGAAATGGTCAACACGCGACACTCGCGCTACCCCGTGATTGGTGAGAACCGCGATGAAGTGGTTGGCATTTTGCTGGCCAAAGATTTGCTCGCGTACCTCGTGAACGCAGACGCGTTTTCGCTGCAAGCGGTGCTGCGGCCGCCGGTATTTGTGCCGGAGACGAAGCGCCTGAACGTGCTGCTGCGCGAGTTTCGATCCATGCGCAATCACATGGCCATCGTGATCGATGAGCACGGCTCCGTCGCGGGCTTGGTCACGCTGGAAGACGTGCTGGAACAAATCGTGGGCGAAATCATCGACGAATACGACGATGACGAAGTCGCCGACAACATCGTGGCCGAAACAGCGACTAAATGGCGAATCAAAGCGTCAGTGGAAGTCAGCGCGTTCAACGAGAAATTTGGCAGCGCGTTCAGCGACGATGAGTCGGACACCGTTGGCGGACTGATCACGCATCACCTCGCACGCGTGCCGCATCGGGGCGAGTCTGTGGTGCTGGGTGGGTTCAAATTTTCGGTGCTGCGAGCGGATGGACGACGCGTTTGGTTGATGACTGTGGAGCGGGTTTGATTGTTTCATTCGCGCTAGCCTCGTGCCGCGCGACTTCACTGTTCTGTCCCCTCTCCTGCAAGCGGGAGAGGGTTAGGGTGAGGGTGGTCGTTGATGCAAATCCACCGTCGTTCTGCCGCGCCAAACCACCCTCACCCCCAACCCCTCTCCCGCTTGCCGGAGAGGGGAGTAACGCAAGCGGTTAATGATGATTTCTCTGCTAATCGCCGCCCTCGCAGGCAGCCTAACCGCCTATCTAAGCTTCGCCCCCATCGGCTGGTGGTGGGTGCCTTACTTGGGCTTCGCCGTGCTCGCCGCATTAGTCACCCGCGCGCCCACCGTCAAACGCGGTGCACTCACCGGTTTCATCTTCGGCCTCGCCTACTTCCTCGCGGGCGTCGCGTGGGTGCGTGTGAGCATGAACGAATTCGGCGGCATGCCGCTGCCGCTGGCGTGGTTCTCGGCGTTTTTGTTTTGCGCATTCCTCGCCTTGTACCCGATGCTCGCAGGTGCGTTCACCGCATGGGCGAAGCCGAAAAACCCGTGGTTCTTTGCGTTTGTGTTTACGTCAGCGTGGACATTTGCCGAGTATTTGCGGGCGCATTTGTTTACCGGGTTTGAGTGGTTGAGTGTGGGGGCGTCGCAAACGCACATCGTGTCTGCCAAAGGAATCGCGTCCATCTTTGGCGTTTTCGGCGCAACCTTTTATGTGCTGCTGGTTGCGGCTTTGCTCCCCCAAGCCGTGTCGTTTCTCTGGAGTGCACGAACATCTGGCAACGGTTCAAAGCTCGGTCGCATGTTTGTGCTTCCGGATCGTAAGCAATTTGGCCTTTGGGGTTTGCTTCTTTTGGTGATCGGCAATGCCTTCCTGAGTGACGTTGGCTACAGTCAAGGCACGGGTCGTGAAGTGCGTGTCTCCCTCCTACAAGGCAACGTGGCCCAATCCATGAAGTGGGAGCCCGAAGTCTTCGTGAAGACTTTGCAACTCTACGAAAAACTCGTCACCCAAGCCAAAGGCGAGCTGATCATCCTGCCCGAGACCGCGCTGCCCACGCCGCTGTCGCGCATTCCGCCTGAATACATTGAACGCTTGCGTGGCATCGCCAACAGCAAAAACGCCAACTTGATCATCGGCGTGCCGGTGCAGGAAAACGCCAAGTTCTACAACGCAGCCATCTCGCTCGGCGTGGAAGATTCGCAGCAATACCGCAAAGTGCATCTGGTGCCGTTCGGCGAATACATGCCGTTGCGCGGGTTGCTGGCGTGGTTCTACGCGAACCTCACCATCCCGATGAGCGATTTTTCCAGCGGCGATGCGCTGCAACCGAACATCAAAGTCAACGGCCAATCGCTCGGCCTTTCCATCTGCTATGAAGACGCGTTTGCCCGCGACGTCCACCGCACTTTGCCGGACGCAACGCTGCTGGTGAACATCAGCAATGACGCCTGGTTTGGCCAGAGCGCGGCGGCTGAGCAGCATTTGCAGCTCTCGCAAATGCGCGCCATCGAGTTCGCGCGCCCGATGCTGCGCGCCAACAATACAGGCATCACCGCCGTCATCGACGAGAAAGGCCGCGTCACGCAACGCCTCGCGCCGTTTACTGAAGGCATCTTGGAGACCACGATTCAAGGCCGCAAAGGTTCCACGCCGTATTCCGCGTGGGGCGACCTGCCGATACTGCTGATTTGCCTCGCAGGATTAGGCATCGGTGCGGCGCAGCGATTGCGACGCGGGCGCGCAGAGTAGCGCGGCGCGAAGCCCCGTAAAATTGAGCGAATTCACATTCACTAGCCGTCATTCCCGCGAAAGCGGGAATCCAGCACGTGAAACCTTACGGAGCGTCGCTAGTTGGCGCTTCGCGGGGACTACGCCGCTGGATCCCCGCTTCGCGAGGATGACGTTATAGGTGTGTGCCAATTTTCGTTCACTCGTCCTCGCGCCCCAGCCACAAATGATCACTTTCCAAGAAGCCATCCTCCGCCTGCAAAACTACTGGAATCAGCAGGGCTGCGCCATCATTCAGCCTTACGACATGGAGGTTGGTGCCGGTACCTCGCACACGGCAACGTTTTTGCGCGCGCTCGGCCCGGAGCCTTGGCGCGCGGCTTATGTGCAGCCATCGCGTCGCCCGAAGGACGGTCGCTACGGCGAAAACCCGAATCGTTTGCAGCATTACTACCAGTATCAGGTCGTGTTGAAGCCGTCGCCGCCGAACATTCTCGATCTCTATCTCGGCTCGCTCACCGCGCTCGGTTTTGACTTGCAGGAGAACGACGTTCGTTTCGTCGAAGACGATTGGGAGAACCCGACGCTCGGTGCCTGGGGACTCGGCTGGGAAGTGTGGATGAACGGCATGGAAGTCACTCAGTTCACGTACTTCCAGCAAGTCGGCGGCCTGCCGTGCAAGCCGATCACCGGCGAAATCACGTTCGGTCTTGAGCGCTTGATCATGTATTTGCAGGGCGTGGACAATGTTTACGACCTCGTCTGGACGCAGTGGGAAGAACCATCAGGAACTGCGGGCGCAGTTGGCGAAACACGAACGTTGTACTACCGTGACGTGTTCCATCAAAACGAAGTGGAGCAATCGACGTACAACTTTGAACACAGCAATGCTGAAGTGCTGTTCCGCCACTTCGGCGATTACGAGGCACAGGCCAAGCTGCTCATGGAAAAGCAGCTCGCGTTGCCCGCGTATGAACAGGTACTCAAGGCGGCGCACACGTTCAACCTGCTGGACGCCCGTGGCGCGATCTCGGTGACGGAGCGTGCAGCGTACATGGGACGCATCCGCAATCTGGCGCGCACGGTCGCTGAAAGTTATGTGGCGAGCCGGGAGCGTTTGGGATTTCCCATGTTGCCGAAATCGATGGCGGTTGCTGCTGAGGCAGCGGTATGAGTGCCGTGATTTCCAAACCATTGTTGATTGAGCTTTTCATGGAAGAGTTGCCGCCGAAAGCGCTGAAAAAATTAGGCGAGGCGTTTGCCGCTGGTGTTGAGGCTAGTTTGCGAAGTGACGGAATGTTGGCGCCCGGTGCGTCGGTTGTTTCTTTCGCTACGCCACGCCGGTTGGGTGTTCGTATTGATGCGGTGTTGTCCGAAGCGCCTGCGAAGGCCGTCAAGGAAAAGTTAATGCCTTTGGCTGTTGCTAGAGATGTGGCTGGAAATGCTTCAGTCGCGCTGAAGAAAAAGCTTGGTGCTCTCGGGCATGAAGCGCTTGCCACCAGCCCCCTCACCCTGGCCCTCTCCCGCGAGGGGAGAGGGGACAAAACCGGTGAATCGGAACTGCTAGTTGAGAGCGACGGCAAAGCAGAGTACGTTTATTTGATTGGTTCAGCGCAGGGCAAGTCCGTATCTGCAGGCGTGCAAACGGCGATTGACGCAACTCTCGCCAAACTGCCGATTCCTAAAGTGATGACGTATCAACTGGCGGACGGCAAAACGGACGTGAGTTTCGTGCGTCCGGCGCACGGGCTGGTCGTTTTGCATGGCGATGACGTCATCGCTGCGACGACGCTCGGCCTCGAATCGGGCCGCATTACGCACGGTCATCGCTTTCAGGGCGCGAACAATATTGAGCTTGATACAGCGAGTCGTTACGAGGAATTGTTGCGTCAATACGGCAAAGTCGAGCCAATTTTCGCGACGCGGCGCGACATGATTCTTTCGCAACTGGAAGCGAAGGCGTCGGCATTGGGCGCAACTCTGGGAGCGCCTGCGAGCTACGGCGATTTGCTCGACGAAGTGAATTCGCTCGTTGAATGGCCAACGGTTTACGTTTGTCAGTTCGAAGCGGAATTCCTCGCGGTGCCGCAGGAATGCCTGATTCTGACCATGAAGACCAATCAGAAATACTTTCCGTTGTTCGATCAGGCGGGCAAGCTTAAGAACCAGTTTCTGATCGTCTCCAACATGGAGCTGGCCGATCCGAAAAAGGTCGTCGAAGGCAACGAACGTGTGGTGCGTCCGCGACTGGCTGATGCGCGATTCTTCTTCGAGACTGACAAGAAGACCCGACTCGACGCGCGCATTCCAGAACTCGCCAAGGTTGTCTATCACAATAAACTGGGCACGCTGGGCGAGCGCGTTACGCGCGTGAGCAAACTCGCGGGCGAGATCGCTGTGCTAATTGGCGCAGAC
>JANXNO010000585.1 GCA_025354075.1 Burkholderiales bacterium
GATTGAGCAGCGCGAGCGGCGTGATCAGTCTGGTGATTGTGTTCTCAGCCATCGCGTTGATTGCGTGGCAGAACCACGGCGACATCGCGGTGTTGATCGCACTGGCGGCGACGCTGCCGCGGCAGATTGACCTGGCTTACAGCGTGTTGAGCCTCGCTGAAGGCTGGAATGATTTGCTGGGTATCTGGACGCGTATCGGTGGTGTGACGGAGCATTTTTCCCCCGACGCGGATGCGTCATTCCAACGCCGCATCAAATTCAAATCGTTGAAGCTGACGGAGGCATCCAGCGAGACGCGGCACGTGTTAACCGCTAAGGATTTGCCCGCGCTGATGAACGTGTTGCAGGCGATGCAGAGCGGGCGTATCAACGTGCGAGGTGGCAATGGATCGGGCAAATCGTCATTGCTGACGGCGCTGAAAAATGAGCTGGGGTCACACGCGTATTTTTGGCCAACGACGGATAAGCTGGCGTTTAAATTCCCGAAGGCGCTTGCGCAGGAGAAAGCGCTGCCGGAGGATGTGCCTGACGGCGACGTCGATGAGATTGACGAGCTGCCGCCGATTCAAAAATTCGGCTTTTCTGCCGGGGAGTGGCAGATCAAAACACTAGAAGAAATAGTCGCAAACACGACCGCGCGATACTACTTTTTGGACGAATGGGACGCAAATCTTGACGCGAGCAACAAGACGCGCGCCGAGGCGCTGATCGCCTCACTGGCAGCTCGAGCCGTGGTGGTGGAAATTTCGCATCGTGATGCGGCGTAGCGCCCCTTCTTTCAGCCACAGCAACTTCATTGCGGTAACGCCTGTTTCATTGGGGTCAAGTGCATAAAAAGCCGTGAGTCGACATTAGCCACATATCGCTCATAGCCCATATATACCGGTAATAACGCGGCAAAGTTGCTGCTGGGGCGCGCGGCGCGTAGCGCCACCAAAGGGCCTCGAACGTATCGCGTAACGCCTGAATTTCGTCGCCCGACAACACCGCAGGTTTTGGTTCGACGAGCGACAACACCGCGCGGTTTCTTCCAGCTCTTCAAGCGTGGCCATCGCGTTTGCGGGCGAGCTGTGCCACGCGACCGGCCCAAGTCGGGCAAGCATGACGGCGCGGATGGTCTGTGGTTGAATGGGGTAGTCGCGCATCGTTTGCGCCACGTGCAGCGCGACGGTAGGGTCGCCGGGACGCAGATGCGGGATCACCGGAATGTGCCCAACTTTCATCACGAAGTAGGGGGTGATCGGTTGCAGCAATTCGCGCGTTGCCCACACAGGAGGTTGCATGCTTAGCGCCACGCAGTGCGTGCTGTAGGTGTGCAAAACGCACTGCACGTCCTGTCCCAGCGCCCGCGCTGTGGCGCAAATCTGCTGATGCAGGAGGGTCGTTTTGCTTGCGCGGTCACCGCTGGCTGGTTGAAGGTTGTCGTCGAGTTTGGCGAGCGTGGAGGGGTTCAAAAAGCCGAGGCAGGCATCGGTCGGAGTAACGAGAAATCCACCGCCATCGGCTGCGTCGAGTGCGACGCTGATGTTGCCCGCCGTGGAGTGCACATAGCCCCGATCAAGCAGGCTTTTGCCGATTCGGCAGATTTCGGCGCGGGCGAGAGCTTCGTTCATTGCAGCAGCGTAAATGCTGGGCGGTTTCAAGCCTGAAGAGCGACGCCGCCAGTTTTGAGCTTCACGCTCAACAATCCGAATGCGGGTGTCGCCTTGTCCAACGTGGGCTTCTTCGACAGCCTGCCTTCGGGGCTGGGCGTCGCAACGCCCAACGGACTGATCGGGTCCTGCGGGGGCGGCACGATCACCGCGACGGCTGGCAGTTCGTTTGTGCAGTTGGCGGGCGCAAGTCTCGCGGCAAGCGCCTCGTGCAGCTTCAGCGTCAACGTGACCGGTTTCACAGTGGGGGGGTCAAGAACAACAGCGTCACGGTCAATTCGCTCAACGGCGGCACCGGCAACACGTCGAACGCCAGCCTGACGGTCGCGGGAATCCCGGCGCCAAGCCTTGATGTCGACGGCAGCAATGCCGGGTCAAAATGCGACGCTCTAACGGACGGACTGCTTATCTTCCGCTACATGTACGGCCTGACAGGCGCATCACTGACTAATGGAGCAATGGGTGCAACAGCCTCAAGAAGTCCAGCCGAAATCAAGCTTTAGTTCGACACCATTCGCAGTGCTCTCGATATTGATGACAACGGCAGCCTCGACGCATATACCGATGGGTTGCTTGTCATCCGCTATCTTTTCGGCCTACGCGGAAACTCACTCATCGCCGGGGCGGTCGATCCGCTCCGGAAATCGAAGACGGTCACAGAAATCGAGCGCTATATCCAATCCTTGATGCCATAGACGCCGATCGCTGATGGATTCGCGGGTAATAGTGTCAGCTGTTAGCGCTTCATCCGCGCAATCAAGCCGTCAAGTTGATCGAGACTGGCATAGCGAATCACCAGTTCGCCCTGCCCGCTCGCCTGATGCGTGATTTCGACGTAGGTGCCGAGACTGTCGGCCAGCTCGGTCTCCAGGCGGTCGAGATCAGGGTCCCTTGGTACGCTGAGGGCGAGCTTTTCCTGCTTGCTGCGCGCGGTGGGGATGCCGGGGCGCTTCCTCGTCTCTGCGCCTGTTTCATCCTTAACCAGCGCCTCGGTCGCGCGGACGGAGAGTCCGTTGATCGCGATTTTCTCGGCGAGCATGATCTGCTTGTCCTTGGCTAGCGGCGCGAGCGCGCGGGCGTGGCCCATTTCTAGCGTGCCCGCCATCACACGATCTTGCACCGGTGCGGCGAGTTCAAGCAGGCGCAGCAGATTTGACACCGCACTGCGCGATTTGCCGACAGCTTCGGCGGCCTGCTCATGCGTGAAACTGAATTCGGCGATGAGGCGCTGCAAACCGAGCGCTTCTTCGATCGCGTTTAAGTCCTGACGTTGCAGGTTTTCGATCAGCGCGAGGGTAAGCGCGGTGCGGTCATCAACGTCTCTGGTGATTACTGGCACCTCGGCAAGGCCCGCCAGTTGTGCCGCCCGGAAGCGACGTTCGCCGGCGATGATTTCGTGCTTGCCTGAAGACGTCTTGCGCACGACGATGGGCTGCATGATGCCCTGCGCCTTGATCGACGACGCCAACTCTGCGAGCGACGCATCATCAAAACGACGACGCGGCTGGAATTTGCCAGCCTGTAATTCGGCGATGTTGAGTAACGACATACCGTTGGCGGGCGTATCCACCGGGGTCGGCTCTGGCATCAGCAAAGCATCAAGTCCGCGGCCGAGGCCTTTTAATTTAGTTGCCATGATTCTTTTGAGTCGTCTCTGTAGGGCGGGCACCCCGTGCCCACCAACGGTTTATAGACGCACGTCCTGCGATGGATCGCGCTTTGGTGGGCACGGGGTGCCCACCCTACGTGATGGATTCAACGGCTGCATGCGCTTTTTCGTGCTTCGCCAGCAGCTCCGCCGCCAACTGCATATAAGCCTGTGAGCCCTTACTCGCCTTGTCGAGCAGCAATACGGGCAAGCCGTGCGACGGCGCTTCGGCGAGCCGCACATTGCGCGGGATGATCGTGGCAAAAAGCTTGCTGCCGAAATGCTGTTCGAGCTGCGCGGCGACCTGTTGCGAGAGCGAAATTCGCGGGTCGTACATGGTGCGCAGCAGGCCCTCGATTTCGAGCGTCGGGTTCAGGTGTTGCTGCATCTTGCGCAGCGTGCCGACAAGATCCGACAAGCCTTCAAGCGCGTAATACTCGCACTGCATCGGAATCAGCACGCTGTCGGCGGCGCAAAGTGCGTTGAGCGTGAGCAGATTGAGCGTCGGCGGGCAGTCGATCAGGATGTAATCGTACTGATCGGCCACGGCGGCAATCGCGGCTTTCAGCGTGTGAATTGCGTCCTTCAATTTCGTCTCGCGATCCGGCATGGAGACCATCTCGATCTCCGCGCCCGCGAGTTCGCGATTGGCCGGAATCAAGTCGAAATCGCCCTTCGCTTTCACCCGCGCATCGAGCATCGACGCCTCGCCGAGCAGCACGGTGTACACGCTGGTTTCCAGTGCGTTTTTGTTGATGCCCGCACCCATCGTCGCGTTGCCCTGCGGGTCAACGTCGATCAGCAACACGCGACGGTTGTGCGCCGCGAGCGACGCCGCGAGGTTGACGGCAG
>JANXNO010000589.1 GCA_025354075.1 Burkholderiales bacterium
TTGTAAATCACCCGCTCCATCGGGCGCTTCGCATGCAGCGTGTTGAGCAGCTCACGTAGCGCACGCTCGGTGCCTTCGGTGTCCTTTTCAAGCAAGCACTTGTCGGTGGTGAGTCGCTTGCGGCGAAACGACAGATTTGAATTCGGCGTCAGTTGCAGAAATTCGTCAAACCGCTGCAGCACGGCTGGCAGCGCGGCTGCATCGTGAAAATGCACGTGATGCGCCCACTTCGCCAACCACGCGCCCCGCAAGTACTCCACGCCGCAGGGCTCGCCTGCCGACCCAACCGCAGCCATCCACGGCACATCAAGAGCCTCCATCCGTGCATGCAACGACTGGGCGGCTGCCGGATTTTTTGACATTTGCAGCCACGGCAATAGCGAACCCGCAGCTAGCACCAATTGAATGGCGTCAACAGGCTGATCCATCAATGACTCCAACCGCGTGCCCAGCGGCGTCAGAAGCTCGAGGTCATCGCCGCGGAGCAATCCACAGGCAACGTCACCCGCAGCAAGCGCAAGCGACAGCGCTACGTCTTCGCGATCATGGGGCGTAAGCAACGCCTCGCTCGACAGCAACCGCGACACGCATTCGCGCCAATCAGTAAAGCGACTCCAGTCGATTGCCATAAACGCCAAAGCGTTGGCAGACAACGCCGCCTGCGCGACCACGTCTCCTGCTTCAACAGCGGCAAGCGTCGCATCGCGCAGCCGACCCAATACGGCAACCGGATCGTCCCCAATAATTTCGTTCGCGGTGCGTTGCCAGGCGGCGTTAGTGCTTCGAGATATGAGGGACACAGATATCAATGGCGGTTGCCTATTAGGAGCTATGAGCGACAGACGGCCCACCCATCGACTGCGATACCGAACACATTGACGCATGCCGATTCAAAAAGGTTATCACGGCTGTAATCCAGTTGTAAGTCGTGGCCTTCTAACGTGTAGGCAGTTCAAGAACTCAACCACCATTTGAAAGACACCATGCTTCGGGTCACACAACACTACTGTTACATGCTTGTCAGTTTCATCGCCTTTGTCGCTGCCTCGTTGGTGATGAACGCTAATGCCGCAGAAATCTATGGCTCAGGCGGGTTTCAGCCCGGCAACCTCGGCGGTGGTGTCGGCTCACCCTATGCCGCCGCAGTGGGAGACTTCAACAACGACGGCAACCTCGACGTCGCCGTTATAAAAAACAACAACAACGGCTCAGGCAGCGTCGCGATTTACACCCGAAACGCCATCGGCACGCTGACATTGACCCACGATTACGGCATCTTTAATCTGGTCAACCCGCGCGAGATTATTGCTGTCGACTTGAACGGCGACGGCAAACTGGATCTGGTCATTACCGATGACGCAGGCGTCGCGGTGCTGTTGGGCACGGGCGACCCGTCAGCCAGCTTCGCCGCGCCAGCGCTTGGTGCAAGAGCGCCGATCAATAGCGAATCTGGATCCGGCGCGCAAAGCACGGTCGTGATTGATATCAACCATGACGGGATACCCGATCTCTTTACGTTCATAAAAAACCTTGACGGCGACTACGTCATTCAACTCAGTTTGGGCCTTGGCGGTGGGCAGTTTGTGAACACGTTGAGCCTCGGCGGGTACGCGCCGATATTCGCAGTAGTCAAGGTGGATGGCGATAACGAACCTGATCTTGTGACGGCGGATACAGCGCTTCAAAAGCTCTTTTTTCAGAAAGGTTTGGCCAACGGCTTCTTTCTACCCGCGTCATTCTCACTAAATTACGGCACCACCGTCGGGCCGTTAGGCGAGCTTCGCATGATCGATCTTGATGGCGATGGCAAGGTCGACGCAGTGATGTCAAATTTTGGTGGCACGGGCGTCTGGATGGCCAAGGGCAATGGCGATGGCACGTTCAATACGCCCACCTTGCTTTTTTCTTCTGGCGTACAGTACGACTCGTCTCGCGACATGGGCCGAATGGTGATTGCCGACGTCAACAACGACGGTCGTCTCGATATCGTGACAGACGGCTATGTAGCGCTGCAACAGGCAAACCACAGCTTCGTTTTCAACGAACACATCGGCGGCACGTTCATTTTCGGCGACCCGATCAGCGCCTTTCCAGCCACTCGCATGTTGGCGGGCGTTAAAAACTCAGCCGGATTGGTCGACCTCATTACCGGTGGCCCACCACCGAGCGACACCAACATCGTGGTGTACAAACCGGTGCCCGCGACTGCGAGCAACGTGTTTGCCACCGGTACGCCGCAAAGCACCCCCTTCAACAGCGCATTCGCTAATCCATTGACCGTCACCGTCAAAGACAGTAACGACTTTGGTGTACCTGGTTTGCAAGTGTTATTCGCAGTATCCCCTGGCGTGGCCAGCGCCACACTGTTTGTTGGAACCACTGATGCACTCGGCAAGGTGAGCTACACGCCCGTCGCCAACGGCGGTCTGGGCTGCTATCAAATCACAGCGACCATCGCATCGGTGGCCGTCACCCCTACGTTTGACCTGTGCAACACGGGTGCCAACACGCTGACCGTATTGCCCGCGAGTAACAACCAAACCACGCTGGTCAACACCGCGTTCGGAAACGTGTTGCAAGTGCAACTAAAGAACAGCAATAACGTCGCGGTGCCGGGCGTCACGGTCAGCTTCAGCAAACCCGCCTCGGGTGCCAGCGCAGCGCTTGCGCCAACGTCGGGTACGACCGATGGCAGCGGCGTCATATTCGTCAATGCCACCGCCAACGGCGTTGCAGGTTCGTATCAATTATTGGTAAGCGCACCGGGCACCATCCCGACCGTCATCAAGCTCAATAAC
>JANXNO010000599.1 GCA_025354075.1 Burkholderiales bacterium
TTTATTGACATTAGCTCGCCAGTTTAAGGCCATCAGCTTTTTGCTGAAAGGCCCACTGACCTTGGGCGTAAATTGCGTTTGTGCCGATAGTCGATTTATTTGTTTTTTGACACTTTAGCCCTTGTTAGATGAGGGTTACAGCGAAAAGCTACATCAACTCTGAGCGGAGATTTCCGCTGTCACTCAACGCGTCGCAGCGTCAATCTTTGCTTTGCGTAAAGCCAACCGCTCAATCGCCGACCAATCCCAAGCAATCCCGAGCCCCGGCGCGTCCGACGGAATCGCGAATCCGCCTTCGGTCGACATGCCGTTTGTGGTGACTGAATCCAGTTGCGGGATGTATTCCACCCACGGCGCGTTCGGCACAGCGGCGCACAGGCTCACATGCAGCTCCATCAAAAAGTGCGGGCAGATCGGCACGTTGAAGCTCTCGGCCAGATGCGCAATCTTGAGCCACGGCGTGATGCCGCCGATGCGCGCCACGTCGGCCTGCACAATCGAGCATGCACCGCGCTGCAAATATTCGCGAAAGTGTTGCAGGCTGTAGATGGATTCGCCGACCGCAATGGGCAGGCTCGTGCCCTGCGCCAATCGCTCGTGACCACCCAAATCCTCTGCGGGCAAAGGCTCTTCAAACCACGCAATGTCCAGCGTTTCGTAGTGTCGAGCGCGACGAATCGCCTCGCCGACCGTGAAACACTGATTGGCATCAATCATGATCTCAAACGCGTGCCCCACGGCCTGACGCTCCGCCGAAAGCCGCGCCATGTCCTCAGACACATGCGGCCGCCCGACCTTGATCTTCACGCCCTTGAAGCCCTGCGCTTTGGCTTCGACCGATTGCGTTACTAATTGCTCGGGCGACAGATGCAGCCAGCCGCCTTCGGTGGAATACATCGCCACACGCTTCTGCGCACCACCTGCGGCTTTGTGCAGCGGCAGGTGAGTGCGCTTGCAACGCAAATCCCACAGCGCAGTGTCGATGGTGGCCAGCGCCAGCGCCGTGATCGCACCGACGGCCGTGGCGTGCGTGTGAAAGAACAAATCCTTCCAGATCGCCTCGATGTCGTCGGCATCGCGTCCGATCAGTTTTGGCGCCAGATGATGCTCTAACAGCGCCATCACGGACGAGCCGCCGGTACCAATTGTGTAGCTGTAGCCCGTGCCCTGCGAACCGTCGTCACAGGTGATGCGCAAGATCGGCGTCTCCTGCACGACAAACGATTGAATTGCGTCGGAACGTGGTACCGGTGGGGCGAGGTTGACTTGCCAGAGTTCTACTTGGGTAATGCGCGCCACGGTCGCCTACATACCCATGTAGCGGGGCAGCCACAAACTGATCGCCGGAATGTAGGTCAGGATCACAAGGCCCACGAGCAGCGGCACCAGCCACGGCAGGATCGCCGCCGTCGTGCGTTCCACGCTCAATTTCGCGACGCGCGCCAGCACGAAAAGCACCATGCCCATCGGCGGATGCAAGAGCCCGATCATCAGATTGAGCACCATCACCAGCCCGAAATGCACCGGATCAATGCCGAGCTTCAGCACAATGGGCAACAGGATCGGCACGAGGATCGTGATCGCTGCGGTGGGCTCCAGAAAGCAGCCGACGAACAGCATCAGCGCATTGGCCAGCAACAAAAAGACCCACGGCTCCTTGGTGAAGCCAAGCACCCAGTCCGCAATTGCGGCAGTCACGCCGGTCGCCGTGAGCATCCAGCCGAAGATCGAAGCCGCTGCCACGATGAACATCACGGTGGACGTGGTTTCAACCGTATCGAGGCACACCTTCACGAACATTTTCCAGGACAGCGTGCGATACCAGAACAGGCCCAGCACCATCGCCCAAACGCAAGCCGCAATCGCGCCCTCGGTGGGCGTGAACAGGCCGGTCGTCATGCCACCAATCAGCAGCACCGGCGTCATGATCGGCAACACCGCCTGAAACTTCCATTTCCAGTCGGCAAGGAACAGCAAAACCAGCGCGGCGACGACGGTGGGCTGCATGGGGGCACCCCACTGCACGGCGTAGTACAGCGAGAGCGGCCAGGCGATCACGATGGCGGTTTCGATGAGCGCGCCGCCAAATCGTGACCACACGAATTTGATATCACCGCCCCAACCGTTTTTGTGCGCAAAGTAGGCCACGGTCAGCATCATGAGCACGGCCATTAACACGCCCGGCAAAATGCCCGCGAGGAACAGCGCTCCGACTGAAACGTTCGCCATCATCGCGTAGATCACGAACGGCAGTGATGGCGGAATGATCGGGCCCAACGTGGCTGACGCCGCCGTTACGCCAACGGCAAATTCAAGATCGTAGCCATGATCTTTCATCGCCTTGATTTCGATGGTGCCGAGGCCGGCAGCGTCGGCAATCGCGGTGCCGCTCATGCCAGCAAAAATTACCGAGCCGAGCACGTTGACATGACCGAGCCCGCCCTTGAGCCAGCCCACTAGCGCCAACGCATAGTTGTAAATGCGGTTGGTGATGCCTGCGTTATTCATCAGGTTGCCCGCCAGAATGAAGAACGGCACGGCCAGCAGCGGAAAGCTGTCGATACCGCCGATCATGCGATGCACGACGGCAAAGCCCGGCAAATCGCCGCTGATGAGGATATACAGTAGCGACGCACCCGCCATCGCAATGGCCACGGGAATACCGCTCGACATCAATACGAGAAAGACAATTTTCAGCATAATTTTTCTCGCGTTCTAGCGATCAGCCATAGTCGAGTCGGGGCGCTCAAGCACGCTGTAGCCGCGCTTCCAGTGAATGCGAGCGACCCAGATCGAGCGCAGCATCATCGCTGCAAAGCCAAACAGGCACATGCCGTAGACAATGTTCATCGGTAGATCGATGATGGTCATCTTGTAGCTTTCCATCTTCATCATCATCTGCGTGGTGAACACCACCATCGCGACGAAAAAGGCGATGCGCATCACGTCCACAAGCGTGGACGCCACGCGCGATGCCTTCGGCGGCAGATAGCGATAAAGCAGGTCCACCTGAATGTGATTGTTCTTGACCACGCCAATCGCGGCACCGATAAACACCGTGCCGATCAGCA
>JANXNO010000610.1 GCA_025354075.1 Burkholderiales bacterium
ACCACCACGGCATCGGCGCGCAGAATGGCGTAGTAGCCAATCACAAATTGCAGCGAGTTTTGTAAGCACAGCGCAACGCGATCGCCGCGCTCCACGCCCGCTGCTTGCTGCAACCATCCGGCCAGCGATTCAACGCTCGCATGTAGCTCATGAAAGGTGATGGTTCGATCAAAGAAAACGTAGGCGATGCGATTCGGGTAGCGCCGCATCGAGATGTCCAGGTTGGCCCACAGCGTCGTGTCGGGCGTTGCCATCATGTGCGGCAAGCGCTTGGGCCACGCTGCAAAATGTTGCGTGGGATCTGCGGGTGGGCCGTGCTCCACCGATTCTGCGACTGCTGCCTCTTCAACTGCCATGGTTTCCTCCTTGTGCAATTTCTTCAATAATTTCTAACTGTAGGAGCGGCTCTGCCGCGACACGTGCCATTTGACTTTCACATCGGTCGTGGCAGAGCCGCTCCTGCAAAACTTAAGCTGCCACGCGTTCCAGCTTGTAGCCCACGCGCGGGAAATGCACGATCACTTCCCCTGCGCGCTCGTCGGTGCGCTTGATGGCGAGTTCGTTGGCGGTGGCGATGACCAGCTCACCGGCCACGGCATCAAACGCATAGTCGAGCGGCGTGATCGTCACTGCGGTATCCGCTGCAATGCCGTGCTCGTCGTGCCATGGCAAATCGGCAACGCGCGTCGGGGTGCTTTCGGCCAGCGCAATCGCTTCTGCGCTGGACAATTTGGTGGCCGTTCCGTGGCCGATGGCCGCCATGCGATCCATCCACGGCAACACGTTTTTCACCGTCGCCAGAATAGCAGCGATAGGCTCAATGCGCCGCACAAACCACAACGGATGGTAGGCTGAGAAATCAGCAAGGCTCGGCGTGCTGGACAGCAAATGGGGCTGCGTTTCGAGCATCGAATCAACTCGTTGTAAAAACACTTTCAACGCGCCCGCAGATTCTGCTGGCCCAATGCGCGGCGCACCGGCACGCATTGCGGCGCGGTCGGCGGCAAACGCTTTGGTCGCTTCAGGCGGTGCGTCGGCAAACATGAACGCTAGCGACTTCGGTTGAAAGGCATAGCCAATCGCACCCTGCCAAAAAAGCGTGGTGTCGGCCCACTGTGCCACGGTGTCGACGAGCCCACATGGCACACCGGCCGGGTACAACGAAGGGCTCGGGAATCGCCGCTCTAGCTCGTCACACATCAGTGCGGTGTCGCAATAAATGTCAGCGCCAATTTGCATGAAGGGTGTGCGCCTGTAGCCGCCGGTCAGCGCCACCACATCGGGTTTTGGCATGATGCGTGGAATCATCACCGACTGCCACGGAATCGCCTTATAGCCCAGGATCAGGCGCACTTTCTCCGAAAAAGGCGAGGTGGGGTAGTGATGCAGGATGATGTTAGACATGGCAATTTGCGGTGAGATCTATTGAGAAATTAAAGGTTAGCGTAACCCGTACGTGATGCACCAGGCGTTATTCTGGATTTGGCGCTGGCGCTATAGTTCATCGGTTGCGACGGGGTGCTATCGAGCGCGGGAGCAGGGATGGTGAAGCAGAGTCAATCGGACGATACAGCGGGTTCGCGCGATGTGCGTGAGATCAAGCTGCGCGTCTATGCGGGTGAAGTGATCGCGATGGGGCCGGGCAAGGCAAATCTGCTGGAAGCCATCGCTTCTGAGGGTTCCATCTCCGGCGCGGGCAGGGCGCTCGGTATGTCCTACCGCCGGTGTTGGGAACTGGTTTCGATCATGAACGCCCAATTTCTTGACCCGCTGGTGGTGAGTGCCAAGGGCGGAAGTAATGGCGGCGGGGCCGAACTTTCACCGTTGGGCAAAGTGGTGCTCAAGCGTTATCGTGCGATGGAGCGTCGCGCGAAGAAGGCCGTTGCGTCCGATATTGCGCATATGCGCTCGCTGCTGAAATCGTAATTTCAATGCCCGCGTACCCTACACCAACGGTGCAGTCGCTATACTCGTCGATATGTTTTGTGGGACATATCGAAATACGGAGACCTTTGTGGACAAGGTAATGCGTCCATTGTCTGGCTGGCGATCAATGGCGTTGCGACTCGCGGTTGCCGTCCTTGCGGCGTGCACGTTCACGGCGTCGGCGCAAACCCCGCCTACGGTGGCCGCCGCGTCCGATCTTAAATTTGCCATCGAAGCAGTGGCCGCGCGGTTTGAGAAAGAAACAGGCAATACGCTGCGCCTGGTTTTCGGTTCATCAGGGAACTTTTACTCGCAGATTCTGCACGGTGCGCCGTTTCAAATGTTTATGTCGGCCGATGAAGATTTTGTGTTCAAACTGGCCGACGCGAACAAAACGATGGATCGTGGGCGAGCCTATGCGCTGGGCCGTATCGGCATCATCGTGCCGCAGGGATCCAAGCTCAAAGCGGACAGTGATTTGAAGGATCTTGCCGCCGCTTTGAAAGACGGTCGGCTACAGAAATTTGCTATCGCCAATCCTGCGCATGCGCCATACGGTGCCCGCGCCAAGGAGGCATTGCAGAGCGCTGGATTGTGGTCTGCGATCGAGTCGAAGCTCGTTTTCGGCGAAAACATTTCGCAGACCGCGCAGTTCGCCACCTCAGGCTCCACGCAAGGCGGCATCATTGCGTTGTCGCTGGCAAAGGCAGCGTCAATCGCGAACCTTGGTGACTTTGCATTGATACCGGAATCGATGCATAAACCACTCAAACAGCGCATGGTGTTGATGAAAGATGCGCCGCCTGAGTTACGCGCCTTTTATGACTATCTTGCAACGCCCGCCGCGCAATTGATCATGGTGCGTTACGGTTTTGCCATGCCGGCGCCGGGCAAGGACTAGCGGCGCGTGGACTGGCAGGCGCTGCTGCTCTCGGTCAAGCTTGCCAGCGCAACGCTGCTTTGCTTGCTACCACCCGGTCTGTGGCTTGGGCGCTGGCTGTCGCGAAGCGAGTTCGCGGGCAAGGCGTGGGTTGAGGCGTTGGTGGTACTACCGCTGGTGTTGCCGCCTACGGTGCTTGGCTATTACCTGCTGGTGTCGCTTGGCGGTGCGTCGCCCTTGGGTCGCTGGGCCGCCGAATCGCTCGACGTGCGGCTGACGTTTAATTTCACCGGCCTATTGCTTGCGTCGATCATTTTCAACGTGCCGTTTATCGTGCAGCCGGTTCAGCGGGCGTTTGAGGCGATACCGCGCAATCTGGCCGAAGCTGCCGCGGTCAGCGGCTTGTCGTCGTGGCAAACGTTTTGGCGCGTGGAAATGCCTCTGGCCTGGCCGGGTGTACTGTCGGCGATGGTATTGACCTTTGTGCATACGCTGGGCGAATTCGGCGTGGTGCTCATGATCGGTGGCAGCATTCCCGGCGAGACTAAAACCATTGCAATTTCAATCTACGACCGCGTGCAAGCGTTTGATCTGGCGAGCGCAGACCGTATGGCTCTGTTATTGCTGACGCTGTCGCTGGGTGCTGTTGCGGCATCGTTTTTCGCATCATCGCGACTCATGGTGAAGCGATGACGCGGGATGCCGACGCGCTGATGGTCGATATTGAGCAACATCGTCCTATGGCCGTGTCTGGGGCATTCAGTTGCGAGCGTGGTCGGGTGCTGGCCCTGGTCGGGCCATCCGGCGCAGGCAAGACGTCGATGCTGCGTATCCTCGCAGGCTTGATGCGACCGGAACGTGGCCGCATCACTGTCGGCGGCGAGACGTGGTTTGATGGGGACACGAGCACGTTTTTGCCGCCGCAGCGCCGCCACGTCGGACTCGTGTTTCAGAACTATGCGCTGATGCCCCATCTCACAGCGATCGACAACGTGGCTTTGTCGTTGCTGCATCTGCCGCGCTTGGCGCGTATCGTAAAAGCCAGGCAATGGCTCGATCACGTGCGCCTGACTCCGTCGCAGCAGGCGCGCCGTCCAGCCGCGCTCTCGGGCGGTGAGCAGCAGCGCGTGGCGGTGGCGCGTGCGCTGGCGCGGGAGCCGAAGCTGCTGCTGCTGGACGAGCCATTTTCTGCGGTCGATCAGATGAACCGGCAGGGGCTTTATCAGTTGCTCGCCGATTTGAGGCGCGAGTTGGCGATCCCGATTGTGCTGGTCACGCACGACATGAATGAAGCGAGTTTGCTGGCTGACTGGCTGGTGGTGATGGATGCGGGGCAGGTGTTGCAGCAGGGGCCGCCTGCAGCGATTCACCGTGCCCCGCGCAACGCCCGGGTCGCTGACCTGCTGGGCATTCAGAACCGCTTTCACGGTGTGTGGGACGGACCCGCGCGCGACGCTGGATTTGGCCTGTTGCGATGGACGGATGCCAGTGTCGGCGCCGCCACGGTCCGAACCATTAGCGTGCGCGACAAACGGCGCATCGACGCGGGCCAGCAGGTGACGTGGGTGATTAACGGCGATGGCATCACGCTGCTGAACCAGCCTGCGCAACGCGACGACGAATTTGCTGCGGTGGTGACCGAGGCGCGGCATTTGGGCGAGGTAACACTGGCGACGGTCGGACTTATCGGCTATTCAGGCGTGCGACTCCACGTGACGCTGACCGGTGCGCAGCGTGCGCTTGTGGCGGTTGACGCGTCAGTCACCGTGCGTCTCGATTTATCGCTGGCGCACGTCATGCCGCTGCGTAATAGGTGACAGGGGCGCCGCGCGCACGGCGTTCAGGGCACACGTGCTGAAGGTGATCAACCTTTGGCTGAAAGCCTTGTTTTATAGGGCTTAGACCGATAAAACGCTACTTATCGATAAATACTATTTTTGGCTTCTAGGCCCTGGTTGAATGGGGCTCACCTCAAAAAGCTATTGCCATGGACGGAAGGTTTCATGCTGCGATGTGCAGATGCTGCCCCCCTCAAGCAACCGCTGTCCAGTGATCAGAATTTTCGCCTGCAAATCGCCGGACAGCAGCGTTAGCAACTCAAAGCTTTGATCGGCGTTGACCTTCACGCTCACTCGGTACGCGGTGTTGTAGACCTTGCCCATGCCTGGTGCCGAGCAGGTTGCCGTCCAGCTGGCGGCAGCCGCACCGCGCCTGGTGGCTTCGGCCCCGCGCTTGGTGGCGTCCGCATCGTGTTTGGTGTCTTGCATCGTGCAGCGCACACCTTGCTCGGCCAGCCGTTGCTGCCAGCCCTTGGCGGAAAGCGCTGCGTTGCCGATGTCATCAACGCAGAGGTCGCGCGTTTTGCCATTCACGTCGACCCGATAGGCGCCGGGTTTGATGGCCGTGGCCGCATGTGAAGCGCAGGCGAGCGCACCTACCGAAAGAATAATTACTAACTTCATGGATTTATCTTAGCAAGACTCTCGTTGGGTCGGGCATGCACCCACAATCATTACGTATCCACTACATTTACGGTTAAGCGCGGCTAAGTTTGATCGTGCAGTTCAAAGGAGGAGCCATGCAAGGCTTGATGCAACACCATCCGTTGATGATTTCCGGCGTGATCGAATTCGCCGCGATTTATCACGCGGACACCGAGGTCGTCTCGCGCCGCGTTGAGGGTGATATTCATCGCACCAACTACGCCGAAGTCAACCGGCGCGCCAAGCAGATCGCCAACGCGCTTGATGCAATGAATATCGCACAGTCGGCGCGCATCGGAACGCTGGCATGGAACGGATATCGCCACTTCGAGCTCTACTACGGCGTATCCGGTTCTGGGCGCGTGCTGCACACGGTCAACCCACGTCTGCATCCCGATCAACTGGCATGGATCGTCAACCATGCCGAAGACGAAGTATTTGCGTTTGACATGACGTTTTTGCCGCTGGTGAAAGCGGTGGCGGCGAAGCTCACGACAGTCAAGCACTTCATCGCGCTGTGCGACTCCGACAAATTGCCATCCGATTCCGGCATCCCTAATCTGATCAGTTACGAGGCATGGATCGGCGCGCAGTCCAGTGACTACCAATGGCCTGAGTTTGATGAAAACCTGGCGTCCAGCATGTGCTACACCAGCGGCACGACGGGGAATCCGAAAGGCGTGTTGTTCAGCCACCGCTCGACCATGCTGCACGCGATGGCGGGCGCGGCGACCGACGTACTGGGTATCTGCTCGCGCGATTGCGTATTGCCAGTGGTGCCGATGTTTCACGTTAACGCGTGGGGTTTGCCGTACTTGATGCCTATGGTCGGCGCAAAAATCGTGTTCCCTGGCGCGCAACTCGACGGCAAATCCATCTACGAATTGTTCGAGCAGGAGAAAGTGACCTTCTCGGCGGGCGTACCTACGGTGTGGCAAATGCTGCTCTCTCACATGGACGCGAACGCGCTCAAACTCACCACGATGAAACGGACCGTGATCGGCGGCTCGGCCTGTCCGCCCGCGATGCTTGACGCCTTCCGCGACAAGCACGGCGTCACTGTGAACCACGCGTGGGGCATGACCGAAATGAGCCCGATTGGCACTTACGGGACGCTGAAGGGAAAACACACCGATGCCGACTGGCCAACCCAGCGCGCAATTCTGCTCAAGCAAGGCCGTGCGGTGTTTGGCGTTGACATGAAAATCGTGGACCCGGAAGGCAACGAGCTGCCGCGCGATGGCAAAGTATCTGGCGATTTGCTGGTGCGCGGCTCGTGGATCGTAAACGAATATTTCAAGGGCGAGGGCGGTACCATCGTCGATAAGGACGGCTACTTCGCCACCGGCGACGTGGGCACGATTGACCCCGATGGGTTCCTGCAAATCACTGATCGCAGCAAGGACGTGATCAAGTCCGGCGGCGAATGGATTAGCTCGATTGACGTCGAAAACATCGCGATGGCGCATCCCGCAGTGATGATGTCGGCCTGCATCGGTATTCATCATCCTAAGTGGGATGAGCGTCCGATTCTCGTTGTCGTAAAGAAGCCGAACACGGACGTAACTGCACAAGAATTGCTGAATTTCTACGACGGTAAGATCGCAAAATGGCAAGTGCCGGACGACGTGCAATTCGTCGAGGCGATTCCCCTGGGTGCGACGGGCAAGATGATGAAAGCCAAACTGCGCGAGCAGTTCAAGGACTACGTGTTGCCCGGCGCGTGAAATTCATGGCGTGCGCCCTGGCGCACCCATCCTGCATGAAAAAAATGAGGGTGCTCGGAGCGCACCCCAGAAAAAATTACGAAAATAAATCAACAAGGAGTGACTCATGAAATTCAAAACTACCGCTGTTGCCATTGCCGCAGCTTCAATGATGGCGGGCGCTGCGTCTGCCGCGGAAGTCGAAGTGCTGCACTGGTGGACTTCCGGCGGCGAAGCCAAATCGGTCGCGGAGCTCAAGAAAATGATGGAAGCCAAGGGCCACGTGTGGAAAGACTTCGCCGTGGCCGGTGGTGCGGGTGACGCAGCGATGACCGCGCTCAAGGCGCGCGTGGTATCTGGAAACCCACCGACCGCTGCGCAAATCAAAGGCCCGTCTATTCAGGAATGGGCGAAAGAAGGCTCCCTCGGCAGCATCAACGATGCGGCAAAAGACTGGGACAAACTGCTGCCCAAAGCGGTCGCCGACATCATGAAATACAAGGGTAATTACGTCGCTGCACCCGTCAACGTGCACCGCGTGAACTGGCTGTGGATCAATCAGGATGCGCTCAATAAAGCCGGCGGCAAAGCACCAACCAACTACGACGAATTTTTTGCACTCGCCGACAAATTCAAGGCACAGGGTCTGGTTGCCATCGCGCACGGCGGACAGCCTTGGCAGGATGCAACGGTCTTTGAATCGGTCGTGCTTGGTGTTGGCGGCGCCAAGTTCTACAACGATGCGTTGGTGAAGCTTGATCCGACAGCGCTATCGAGCCCCACGATGCTCAAGTCGTTCGACACACTCGCCAAAATCAAGACGTATATCGACAAGGACGCGTCCGGTCGCGACTGGAATCTGGCCACCGCCATGATCATGAACGGCAAGGGCGGCATGCAGTTCATGGGCGACTGGGCCAAGGGCGAATTCACTGCGGCCAACAAAGTCAGCGGCAAGGATTACGCGTGCGTCGCAGCGCCGGGCACGGCTAACTCGTACACGTTCAACGTAGATTCATTTGCGATGTTCAACGTGAAAGCAGCGGACGCCAAAAAGGGTCAACTTGACCTCGCCACCGCGATCATGAGCCCGGAATTTCAGGAAGTGTTCAACCTGAACAAAGGCTCCATTCCGGTGCGCCCCGGTGTCAACAAGGCGAAGTTTGATGCCTGCGCCACGAAGTCGATGGCTGACTTTGACAGCACGGCCAAGAGCGGAATGCTGGAACCCAGTTTCGCGCATGGTATGGCGCTGCCATCAGCAACGCAGGGTGCGATTGTCGATGTGATCGCCAAGTTCATGAACTCGAATATGTCGAGCAAGGATGCGGTGGCAGCTTTGGTTAAGGCGGCTAAGACGAAGTAACTGAACTCCCTTCTCCCGCAAGCGCGTGCGACTACTTGCGCAAGCGTGCGGCGGGGGTTGGGGGTGAGGGTGGACGTCGCGTACGAGCCGTGTTGGTGAGTAACTCAGGCATCACAATCACCCTAACCCTCTCCCGCCTGCGGGAAAGGGAACCTAACCTCGGCAGTTCATCTTCCCTTGATCTCTACGCCCTCCGCCGACCGCTGGCTCCCAAAGCTGGTTCTATCGCCAACCCTGGCGGCGAGTCTGATCTTTGTCTACGGTTTCATCCTGATCACTATAGCGCTCTCGTTCACCGAGTCGCGACTGCTACCCAACTCGGAATGGGCGGGCCTTGAGCGTTACGAGCAGTTGTTCGACAACGACCGCTTCTGGACTAGCGCCCAGAATCTTGCGATTTTCGGGACGCTGTTCATCGTGTTCAGCATGGTTGTCGGCTTGTTGCTAGCCGTCATGCTCGACCAGAAAATTCGCGGTGAAGGTTTTCTTCGTGCGATTTATTTGTATCCGATGGCTCTATCTTTCATCGTCACAGGCACTGCATGGAAGTGGTTGCTCAATCCCGGACTGGGGCTTGAGCGCATCGTGCAGCAATGGGGTTGGACGAGTTTCACCTTCGACTGGCTGGTGAATCCGGACAAGGCGATTTACACCGTGGTGATCGCAGGTGT
The DNA here is from genome assembly GCA_025354075.1 of Burkholderiales bacterium. Classification (GTDB taxonomy): domain Bacteria; phylum Pseudomonadota; class Gammaproteobacteria; order Burkholderiales; family Casimicrobiaceae; genus Casimicrobium. The sequence continues at coordinate 9,033 of JANXNO010000610.1, forward strand.
GTGGCAGAGCGCGGGGTTCGCGATGGCGTTGTTCCTCGCCGGATTACGCGGTGTTGACAGCGAAATCATCAAGGCGGCACAGGTCGATGGCGCGTCGTTGCCAACCATTTATCGGCGCATCATCATCCCGAGCTTGCGCCCGGTGTTTTTCTCGGTCACACTGATTCTCGCGCACATCGCAATCAAGAGTTTTGATCTGGTGATGGCGCTGACCGGCGGTGGGCCGGGGACCTCATCCGACGTGCCCGCGATCTTCATGTATCAGTTTTCATTCACGCGCGGACAATTGGGCGTGGGTGCCGCGAGTGCGGTCATGATGCTGATGACGATCATGGCGGTCATGGTGCCGCTAATGTACGCCGAGGCCAGAGCAGGGCGGGATCGATGATCCGTATTTGTCGTTCATCGGTTTGGCCCCCTCTCCCCTTGCGGGAGAGGGTGGGGGTGAGGGGCGGGTTGACGCTGCAAACGATGTTTGCTCTCCGATCCACGTGCCCCCTCACCCTAGCCCTCTCCCGCGAGGGGAGAGGGGACAGCTTGGCTGGTACTCCAACATGACTTTACTATCCCGACTGTTCTTGTACTTCGTTCTGCTTCTCGCAGCGTTCTACGCGCTCGCACCCATGTGGGTGATGTTGTCCACATCATTCAAGACGCTGGACGAAATCCGCGAAGGCAGCTTGATTGCGGCACCGCATGCGCCTACATTCGCCCCCTGGCTCAAGGCCTGGGGGACAGCGTGTTCGGGTGTGCGCTGCGATGGTTTGAAGCCGTTTTTTTTGAACTCACTGGTGATGACGATTCCTTCGGTGTTGATCTCAACGCTGGTCGGCGCGCTGAACGGTTACGCGCTTACCCATTGGCGGTTTCGCGGATCGGATGCGTTGTTCACGATGCTGCTGGTGGGTTGCTTTATTCCGTTTCAGGTGGTGCTGCTGCCTATGGCGAGGACGCTTGGGGCTATCGGCCTGTCGGACTCGGTGTTCGGTTTGATCTTCGTTCACGTGGTCTACGGCCTTGCGTTCACTACGCTGTTTTTTCGCAACTATTACCTCGGCGTTCCCGGTGAATTGATCAAGGCTGCGCGCGTCGATGGCGCAGGATTCTTCGTGATTTTCCGGCGTATTCTGATGCCCATCAGTGGACCCATTTTCATGGTGTGCGTGATCTGGCAATTCACGCAGATATGGAATGATTTTCTATTTGGTGTGGTGTTCGCAGGCGCAGACTCACAACCCGTTACTGTGGCACTGAATAATCTCGTGCGTACCTCAACCGGCGTCAAGGAATACAACGTCGACATGGCCGCGGCCATCATTGCCGGATTGCCGACGCTGTTTGTGTACATCGTGGCTGGCAAATATTTTGTGCGCGGGTTGACCGCTGGCGCAGTCAAGGGTTAGGTGGGGTTCATGGCAAGTCTCGGCATTCACAACATCCGCAAGACTTACGGCAAGAACGTCGAAGTTCTAAAGGGCATTAATCTCGACATCGCCGACGGCGAATTTCTGATTCTGGTCGGCGGCTCTGGTTGCGGCAAAAGCACGCTGCTCAACATGATCGCTGGACTCGAAACCGTGACTGAGGGTGACATCACGATTGGCGGTAAACGCGTCAACGATTTGCCGCCCAAGGATCGCGACATCGCCATGGTGTTTCAGAGCTATGCGCTTTACCCGTCGATGAGTGTTCGCCAAAATATTGCGTTCGGATTGTCGCTGCGCAAAGTGTCGCAGGCCGAACAGGACGCAACGATTGCGCGCGTCGCGAAGTTGCTGCAAATCGAGCCGCTTCTGCACCGCAAGCCGGCACAACTCTCTGGCGGGCAACGTCAGCGTGTGGCGATGGGCCGTGCCCTCGCGCGCGAGCCACAAATTTTTCTATTTGATGAGCCGCTGTCGAACCTCGATGCCAAGCTGCGTGTAGAGATGCGCAGCGAAATCAAGCTGCTGCACAAACGCCTCGGCATCACCACGGTGTATGTCACGCATGACCAGGTCGAGGCGATGACACTGGGCGACAAAATCGCCGTCATGAAAGACGGCGTGGTGCAACAGTTCGGCACGCCGAACGAGATTTACAGTCGACCCGTCAACACGTTTGTCGCGAGCTTCATGGGCTCGCCGCCCATGAATTTGATCCCGGTTACGCTCGCCGTGAACGACGGCGTGATGTGTGCGGAGTTTTCTGTCGGTGTCGCGGCCGACTGTGCCCCGGATCGCGTCGCCCGTTTGCCTCTGGTCGGCTTCAATTTGTCGGATTTGGAAACGATTCCAGAGACAGGTACATCAGTCTTGCTGGGCCTACGTCCGGAGCACATGACCGATGCGGGCCGCATGCAGGGGCCCGGTTCCCACCATGGCGAGTTCGGCATGCGGGCGTTCCGCCACCATGCCACGCATCGCCGCAAGCAGTTCACGCAGTCCCTTTTCCGCTACCAGGCGGCCGACGTAAAGCACGAGTTCGGCGTCAGCA
>JANXNO010000635.1 GCA_025354075.1 Burkholderiales bacterium
CTCTGCCGCGACCCAGATTGCGCTTCATCAACCCTGGGTCGCGGCAGAGCCGTTCCTACAAAAATATTGAATAACCAAACACTACGGACATGTCTAAATCCCTCAACATCCTCTTTCTCTGCACCCACAACTCCGCGCGCAGCATCCTGGCCGAGGCGTTGCTGAACGATATGGGAGGCGACAAATTTCGCGCGTTTTCCGCCGGCAGCAGCGCGCGTGAAAACCAGCCGCCGAATCCGTTGGCATTGAAGGCGCTGCAGGGCGCGGGCATCAGCACAGAAGGCTTGAGCAGCAAGAGCCGGGACGTGTTTACCACGCCAGATTCACCCAAGATGGATCTGGTCATCACTGTCTGCGACAACGCTGCAGGCGAAGTCTGCCCGTTCTGGCCAGGGCAACCGGCAACCGCGCATTGGGGTTACGCCGATCCGTCGGAGGTGAAAGGCAGCGACGAAGAATGCCTCGCCGCCTTCCGGCAAACGATGCTCTTGATTCAACAACGCATGCGATTGCTCGTGAACCTACCGCTCACGGGGATCAACACGTTGACGCTGCAAAACGAAGTGCGAAATTTGTCGAAAGCATGACCGGCGCGCACGTTGCGGGGCCTAGCCTCGGGCAAATTCTTTTCGCCGAATTCGTCGGCACGCCGATGCTGCTGTGCACCGTGATCGGCTCCGGCATCATGGCGGAGAAATTAAGCGGCGGCAACGTGGCGATTGCCCTTTTGGCCAACACGCTGGCGACCGTCTTTGCGCTGTACGTGCTGATCGAAGCGCTCGGGCCGATCAGCGGCGCGCACTTCAATCCGGTGGTGACGTTGATGGTGGCGTTTCGGGGCGGGCTCGTTGGCGGCAACCCGCCGGTGACGGCCGCGCTGTTTATCGTCGTTCAAGTGCTCGGCGCGGTCGCGGGCGCGTGGCTCGCACATGCGATGTTTGACCTGCCGATCCTGCAAACCAGCAGCAAAATCCGCGAAGGCTGGGGGCAGTGGATCGCCGAAGCGGTTGCTACTGCGGGCCTCATTTTTGTCATCCTGCGCGCGAGGCAAGCGCGATGGTCGCCTGCTACATCGGTGCAGCGTACTGGTTCACCGCCAGCACGTCGTTCGCCAACCCGGCGGCAGTGATGGGGCGCATGTTGAGCGACAGTTTTGCCGGGATTGCACCGAGTAGAGCGCTGGCGTTTGTGTTGGCACAGTGCGTGGGCGGTGTCGTCGGCACGCTGACCGCAGCCGCGATCATGCCACTTGGCCACCGGCCTCACTGACCGGGATCGTTGCGGCCACCACCACCGCGTAGCCACCAGCATCTTTTCGCCACAAGCTCCGTTTCATTTGGGCTTAAACGCATTTTCCGCATAAAGTCGACTTATTGACTAATGGGCGCTATGCCCTTGTTGCGTAGTCGTTTGCACGCAAAGCTGAGCAAGAAGCGGTTGTTTGGTGTCCGCCACCCGCTGCAATATTGCTGTCACAAATCCCGGTCAAACTTCTCGGACTAGAAAAGGGAAGTTAGTTCCCTCCTCCTCCAGGAAACGCTTAAAGGCGGCAACGACCGCAGTTTCCGCAAACCAGTAAAGGACACATCATGCGTTTTTCGCACAAGATTCTCGGCCTCGCGGCGGCAATGGCCGTCAGCGCATCGGCCTCCGTAGCGTTCGCCCAGACTACCATCACCGGCGCGGGCGCGACCTTCCCGTTCCCGATCTACGCCAAGTGGGCGGACGAATACAAAAAAGCCACCGGCACGGCGATGAACTATCAGTCCATCGGCTCGGGCGGCGGCATCAAACAGATTCAATCGAAAACGGTTGATTTCGGCGCGACCGACATGCCTTTGGCTGCGGCTGATTTGGCCAAGGATGGCCTGGTACAGTTCCCGGCGATCATCGGCGGTGTGGTGCCCGTCACCAACATGGATTCGGTGAAGCCAGGTGAGATGAAACTGACCGGCCCGGTGCTAGCAGACATTTTTTTGGGCAAGATCAAAACGTGGAATGACAAGGCGATTACCGACCTGAATCCTGGTCTGAAACTCGAAGGCCCGATCACGGTGGTGCGCCGCTCAGACGGATCGGGTACGACGTTTGTATTCGTCGATTACCTGTCCAAAGTTTCGCCAGAGTGGAAATCCAAAATCGGCGTGGGCACTGCGGTGGCTTGGCCGGAAGGTGTGGGCGGAAAAGGTAACGAAGGCGTGGCGCAATACGTGCAGCGCATCAAGGGCTCGATTGGTTACGTTGAATATGCGTACGCCAAAAAGAACAAGCTCGACCACATCGCACTGAAGAACAAAGACGGCCAGTTTGTACAGCCGGAAGAGGCCACATTCGCCGCCGCATCTGCCGGAGCTGACTGGAAGGGCACGCCCGGCATGGGCGTGATTCTGACCGATCAAGTGGGCGCAAAAAGCTGGCCGATGACGAGCGCATCGTTCATACTAATGCAATCCAAACCCGCCAAACCAGAGGCTTCACGCGAAGTGTTGAAGTTCTTTGAATGGGCACTGAAGAACGGCTCCAAATCAGCCGTTGAGCTGGACTACGTGCCCATCCCAACCGCCACTGTTTCGCTGATTCAAGCGGAGTGGAAAAAGGTTACGGACGCGTCGGGCAAGGCTGTTTTCTAATTTAGCGGCGACTTAAGGACTTGCGATTCGCCTGCCTGACAAGGCATCGAGTCGCAGTCTTTTCAGCGTGCAGTTCTCTAATGAAGTGCGCGCCGAAAAGACAAATCAGGGGATGCAATGGCGCGCGCCAACGGTAGCACTAGCAAGGCGAACAGCTTTGCGCTACAAGACAAAATTTTTGGTTACAGCACGCAGTTTTTTGCGCTGCTGGTGTTGGTGACGCTGGTCGGCATCATCGCTTCGCTGTTTATGGGATCCTGGCAGACGCTGTCGGAAACCGGGCCCAAGTTTTTCGTGACCGACACGTGGGATCCAGTACGCAAAGTGTTTGGCGGCATGGCGCCGCTGTGGGGCACCATCATCACAGCGACCATTGCGCTGGTCATCGGTGTGCCGGTGAGTTTTGGCATCGCCATCTTTTTGACCGAGATGTGCCCGCCAGCGTTGAAGCGCCCGCTCGGCACCGCAGTTGAATTGTTGGCGGCGATTCCGTCAATCATTTACGGCATGTGGGGCTTGTTTGTTTTCGCGCCGTTGTTTGCCGAAACATTGCAGCCGGTGATGATCAACACGCTCGGCAAAATTCCGGTGATCGGCGTTGTGTTTCAGGGTACGCCGAACGGTTTTGGCGTATTTACAGCGGGTGTGATTTTGTCGGTGATGGTGATCCCGTTCATAGCGTCGGTGATGCGCGACGTGTTCGACACCACGCCGCCGATCCTCAAGGAATCTGCTTACGGACTCGGTGCAACAACGTGGGAAGTGGTGTGGAACGTGGTGCTGCCGTACACCAAGGCCGGCGTCATCGGCGGCATCATGCTGGGACTCGGTCGCGCGTTGGGCGAGACGATGGCGGTCACGTTTGTGATTGGCAACGCGTACAACATTTCGCCAAAATTATTTGAGCCCGGCAACTCGATTGCATCGTCGCTGGCGAATGAATTTAATGAAGCCTCCGACCCTGCGCATTTGTCGGCGTTAATCACGTTGGGTTTGACCTTGTTCGTGCTGTCGTTCTGCGTGCTCGCTGCGTCACGCTGGATGCTGTCGACGTTGACCAAACGTGAAGGAAAGCGGACATGAGCGCTCTTGAAATAGTGCCTGGCTCGTCTACCGGAAAGTCACTGGCGACGCCAGACAATCCAATCTATAAACGACGCGTCTGGGTTAATCGATTCAACATGCTGATGTCGCTGGGAACGATGGCTTTTGGCATGGTGTTTTTGCTGTGGATTTTGTTCACCCTGTTCAGTAAAGGCCTCGCGGCTTTTGGCCCCGCATTGTTCACGCAGATGACACCGCCGCCGGGCTCGGACGGTGGTCTCGCCAACGCGATTTTTGGCAGCTTGATGATTGTGGGTTCGGCGATTTTTATTGCGACGCCAATTGGCATCATGGCGGGCATTTACCTTGCTGAAGTAGGTCGCGACAACTGGGTCGCGAAGATTACGCGGTTCATCAACGACATCCTGTTGTCTGCGCCATCGATTGTGATCGGCTTGTTTGTGTACACGCTGATCGTCGCCAACGTGAAACATTACTCTGGCTGGGCGGGTGCGGTCGCGCTCGCGATCATCGCGGTGCCAGTCGTCGTGCGCACTACGGAAACGATGTTGCTGCTGGTGCCAAACAGCATGCGCGAAGCGGCCGTTGCGCTCGGTGCGCCGCAGTGGCGGGTAGTGCTCATGGTGACGTTGAAGTCAGTTCAGGGCGGCGTGGTGACCGGCGTGCTGCTTGCGCTCGCACGTATCTCGGGCGAAACCGCACCGTTGCTGTTTACGTCGCTCAACAACCAGTTCTGGAGCAGCGATATGAACGCGCCGATGGCCAATTTGCCGGTGGTGATTTTTCAGTTTGCGATGAGCCCGTATGAAGAGTGGCAGCGACTGGCCTGGGCTGGCGCGCTGTTGATCACGCTAACGGTACTGGTGCTCAACATCATTGCACGGACGTTGTTCCGGCAAAAGAGCCAATGACTTGTAGGAGCGGCTTGCCGCGACCTGTGCGCATTCAACGTTGGGTCGCGGCGAGCCGCTCCTACAGGTAACTAGAGAGAAAACTTATGGCATTTCAAGTAGCCCTCGGCGATACGGCTGTTGCAGAAGTCGCGACCACCAAAATCGGGATCAAGAATCTCAACTTTTTTTACGGTACGTTTCAAGGTCTGCGCAACATCACCCTGGAAATTCCCGAGCGTCAGGTGACCGCCTTCATTGGGCCCTCCGGCTGTGGCAAATCCACATTGCTGCGCACATTGAACCGGATGTACTCGTTGTACCCCGGCCAACGTGCAGAAGGCGAAATCAATCTGAATGGCGTCAACGTACTTGACCCAAAGCATGATCTGAACGCGTTGCGTGGACAGGTTGGCATGGTGTTTCAAAAGCCGACGCCGTTCCCGATGTCAATCTACGACAACATCGCGTTTGGCGTAAAGCTCTACGAAAGCCTGAATAGAAGCGACATGGATGAGCGCGTTGAATGGGCGTTGAAAAAAGCGGCGCTTTGGACTGAGGCCAAGGACAAACTCAACCAGAGTGGTCTGTCGCTATCGGGCGGTCAGCAACAACGTTTGTGCATCGCGCGTGGCATTGCGGTGAAGCCGGAAGTATTGTTGCTCGATGAACCGACGTCTGCGCTTGACCCGATTTCAACGGCACGCATTGAAGAATTGGTGAGCGAGCTGCGCACTGATTACACCATCGTGATGGTCACGCACAACATGCAGCAGGCCGCACGCGTGTCGCAACACACCGCGTACATGTATCTTGGCGAACTCATCGAATTCACCCCCACCGCGCAGATTTTTGTGAAACCCAAAGACAAGCGGACTGAGGACTACATCACCGGGCGATTTGGCTAGCCTTTATCGCATGCTTTTTAGTCCCCTCTCCCCTTGCGGGAGAGGGCTAGGGTGAGGGGTGCGTTTGCTCGGGCGAGCAACGATTGGAGCCCCTAGCCACCACCCCCTCACCCCAACCCTCTCCCGCAAGGGGAGAGGGGGAAAACGGAGCGACGAATATGGAACACACCTCAAAACAATTCGAGATCGAGCTCGAAGACTTGCGCAGCGGACTTCTCGCGATGGGCGGCTTGGTCGAAGCGCAGTTTGAGCGCGCGTTGGAGGCGATTGCTTCGGGCGATGAAGAGCTGGTTGAAGTCGTGCTGCGCGAAGAAAAACGCGTCAACGACAAGCAAATCGAGCTCGACCGCAAGAGCATGGAAATCATCGCCAAGCGACAACCCGCAGCAGTGGATTTGCGGCAGATTATTTGCACCATGCAAGCGGTCAACGACCTTGAACGCATCGGCGACGAAATCAAAAAAATCGCGCAACGCGCACGGCAATTTCAGGCATCCGAGCGTTTCCAGACGCTGCGCCTCAACGAAGTGAAGCGCATCGGCAGTGTGGCTCAGGACATGCTTAAAGAGTCGCTCAATTCGTTTGCCCGGCTGGACGTGATTTCGGCGTCTGAAGTGATTGGACGGGACGCGGCGGTAGACGAAGAGTTTGAACGTATCATGCGCCTGCTGGTCACCTACATGATGGAAGACCCGCGCACGATCAGCGCTGGGCTGGACGTGGCGTTTCTGGCGAAGGCCATTGAGCGCGTCGCTGATCATGCCAAAAATATCGGCGAATACGTGATTCATATCGTGCAGGGCAAGGATCCTCGGCACGCGGGATAAGCACTGGTGTGAAGACGTCACCTTTTCGGTGAAAGCCTTGTTTAAATTGGGCTAAATGATGTAATTCGCATGTAGTCGACTTTCGCCTATTATTGAGTCGAGCCCAATATATAAAGAGGTTTTACAAAAAAGCTGTTACCGTCGGCTACACTGCGTCGCATCGTCAGTTCGCGCTTTTTTGCGCCAAACCTTCGCGTGATGAATTCCCCGTCCGCCAACCGCCCCCCTTCTGCTCACGCTTCGGCGACGCCGTTGGCCAAACCTCCTGCCATCGCTCTGGCGCTGGTGCAGCGGCGTGCTGGCGAGGCCGTGTTGGCGGTATTGGCGGGCAACAACGCCGACGCGGCGCTGGCTCGCGTCGACACCACCGGATTTGATGGCGCGACGCGGGCGGCGTTGACCGATCTCACCTACGGCACGTTGCGCTTTTTGGGCGAGCTGCGTGGCATCGTGCGCCAGTTTGTGCACAGCAAACCAGAGCCGCTGATCGAGGCGATTTTGTGGGTAGCGATTTACCAGCTCTCGCATGGAAAAACAGCGTCGCATGTGGTGGTGTCGCAGGCGGTGGCTGCTGTGGAAACGGTCAATCGCGGAGCGAAGGGATTTTCCAACGCGGTGCTGCGCAATTATTTGCGTGCGCCGGAAGCCGCGCTGGCCAAGGCGATGG
>JANXNO010000654.1 GCA_025354075.1 Burkholderiales bacterium
ACCCTGCGACACTCAAGCGTGACGCGTCCGCTCCGACGAGCGTTGCAGAGACGAGCGTTGTAGGGGTGACCGCCTCTGCCGCATAAAAAGGAGACGCTGCCGACGGTATCGTCAAGAACTACCAGCAACGGTGACACAACATCGAACGGCCGTGTTGAGACACAATGCCACCCAACAGCAATCCACGGGGGCACACATGTCGGAACACAGTCAATTCAACCTGCTCAAGCAGCGCCGCTTCGCGCCGTTCTTCTGGACGCAGTTTCTTGGTGCGATGAACGACAACGTGTTCAAGAACGGCATGATCATCTTCATGGCGTTTGGTGGCATGACACTGGCGGGCATGGACTCGAACGTGCTGGTCAACGCGGCGGGGGCCGTGTTCATTCTGCCGTTCGTGTTGTTCTCTGCGTTCGCCGGACAACTCGCCGACAAGTATGAAAAGACCCGAGTCATTCGCGGTGTAAAGATATTTGAAATCGTAGTAATGGCGTTCGGCGCGGTCGGATTTGTGACGGCAAATCTTGGCATGCTCTTCGTCGCCTTGTTTGCGATGGGGCTGCACTCTACGCTGTTTGGCCCGGTCAAGTACGCCATCATGCCGCAGGCGCTGGCGCGAGATGAGTTGGTGGGAGGCAATGCGTTGGTCGAGTCGGGCACGTTTGTGGCGATCCTGGTCGGCACCATAGCGGGTGGCGTGCTAGTCGCGGTGAAGCCTAGTGGCCCGATGATCGTGGCCGTGGCAACCATTGTGCTCGCCGTGATCGGCTATGTCGTTAGCCGGTCAATCCCGCCTGCGCCTGCGACTGATCCGTCGCTGACACTGAACTGGAATCCGTTCACCGAGACTGCGTCGAACTTGCGGCTCGCGGCGAAAAATATCGTCGTATGGCGCTCGATGCTGGGCATCTCGTGGTTGTGGTTTTATGGTGCTATGTTGCTCAACCAGTTCGCCAACATGAGCAAGGATGTGCTCGGCGGAAATGCCGAGGTCGCGACGTTCCTGCTTGCTACGTTCGCCGTGGGCGTGGCGGTGGGTTCACTGGCGTGCGAGCGCTTGTCGGGCAAGAAAGTGGAGATCGGCCTCGTGCCGTTCGGCTCGATTGGTATGAGCGTTTTCGCGATTGATCTTTACTTCGCGACCCGAGGGCTACATCCGGTGGGTCAGTCGGGTGCGATGGAGTTTGTCAGTAAGCCAGAGCATTGGCGCGTAGTGTTTGATCTGTTCATGCTTTCGGTCAGCGGCGGACTCTACAGCGTGCCGTTGTATTCGCTGATTCAGGAGCGCTCTGACGAATCACACCGCTCGCGCATCATTGCTGCGAACAATATTCTCAACGCAATTTTCATGGTGGTGTCGGCGCTGCTCGCGATTGCGCTCATCAAATTTGTGGGCTTTGGCGTTCCGCAGTTGATCCTCACCATCGCTGTGCTCAATGCGATTGTCGCGCTTTATATCTACTCGTTAACACCAGAATTTCTGCTGCGGTTTGTCTGCTGGATATTGATCTCGTTCGCCTATCGCTTGCACACGAAGGGTCTGGAAAACATTCCCGACAAAGGTCCGGTAATCGTTGTCGCAAATCATGTGAGCTATGTCGACGCGTTGGTCATCTCTGCAGCCTGCCGCCGCCCGATTCAATTTGTGATGGATCACAACATCTTTAAGACACCGGGCATGGCCTGGGTGTTCCGCCAGATGAAGGCGATCCCGATTGCCAGCGCCAAAGAAAATCCCGAGATGATGGAGCGCGCTTTTCAACGCGTGAAGCAGGCGCTCGCAGAGGGCGAAGTGGTGTGCATCTTCCCGGAAGGCAAGCTCACCAAAGATGGCAAGATGGGGCCGTTCCGACCCGGCATTGAGCGCATCGTCGCCGAGACCGGCGCGCCGGTGGTGCCGCTAGCGCTACGCGGATTGTGGGGCAGCTTTTTCAGCCGCACCGCAAACGGCGTAGCGTTCAAAAGATTTCGCGGGTTTTTCAATCGAATTGAGTTGGTAGGCGGCACACTGGTGCCTGCGGCTGAAGTGAGCGCTGCGAATCTGGAGGCAGATGTGCGTGCGATGCGTGGCGAGATGCGGTGAGTCGCGACCGGCTCCCCAAGGGCATTGCGCAGTGCCCCTTTGCTTTGTTCCAAAGCGGCGATGCAAGTTGTTGGTTCCGCGACGCACCCAATTGTTTGTCGCCAAAATCCGATGACAACCGGCTTCAGTCCCTCATCAGCTACGCCGCGCGCACCCACAGCGCCTGTACCGGGGCGCTGGCGGTTCTAACGTCGAAATCGGCGCCTGCCATTTCGGCGTACGTTTGAACCATGAGGCGATCGGTCGCGTTTTTATACGCGTTAATTGCGCTCAAGGCGTCGTCAGCCATGTCAACGTCTTCGGCATTTTCAAGCATGTTGACCTCGTCAATGAAATGACGGGGCACCGGTCGCATCGCACCGAAACGTACTGTATTTGGATTGTGGTTTTGCATGATTTCTCCTGCATTGCTTGCTCAAAAACTAGATTTGCATCGTCGTTCTCCGACCACGCCGCGCCTGTCGGCGGCTGACACCAGATCGCGTAGGAGTACGCGCCCAATGCGTGAATTCCCTGAACGCCCCTAAAATCGAATGATGTCTGGAAACACTTTAGGTCACCTCTTTGCAGTCACCACATTTGGTGAATCCCACGGCCCGGCTATTGGTTGCGTGATTGACGGCTGTCCGCCGGGCATGCCGCTGTCTGCCGCCGATATTCAGCGCGATCTCGACCGGCGCAAGCCCGGCACGTCGCGCCACGTCACGCAGCGCAAGGAAGAGGATCTGGTTGAAATCCTCTCGGGTGTGTTTGAGGGCGTCACGACCGGCACCCCAATTGGCCTGCTTATTCGCAACACCGATCAGCGCAGCAAGGACTACGGCAACATCGCGCAGACCTTCCGTCCAGGCCACGCCGATTACACGTATTGGATGAAGTTCGGTCAGCGCGACTACCGCGGTGGCGGGCGTTCATCTGCGCGGCTCACCGCACCGATTGTGGCGGCGGGTGCAGTGGCAAAGAAGTGGCTTTCCGAGCGTTTCGGCGTCACTGTGCATGGCTATTGCGCGCAGATCGGCGACGTGACGATTCCGTTTGAATCTTTTGACGATGTGAACGGAAATCCTTTCTTTGCACCAGTCCACAAGGATTCACCCAAACTCGCCGAGCTAGAGGCGTACATGGACGAGTTGCGCAAGAGCGGCGACAGTTGCGGCGCAAAAATTTACGTTGAAGCGACGGGTTTGCCGGTCGGTTGGGGCGAGCCGGTGTTTGATCGTATCGACGCCGATGTGGCGCACGCGATGATGGGGCTCAATGCGGTCAAGGGCGTGGAGATCGGCGCGGGTTTCGGCTGCGTGACGCAGAAGGGAACCGAGCACTCGGACGAGATTCGCGATGGCAAATTCGCGAGCAATAATTCGGGCGGCGTGCTCGGCGGCATTTCGACCGGTCAGCCGATCACGGTCAACATTGCCATCAAACCGACGTCGAGCATGCGCCTGGATCGCGAGACCATCGACAAAGCGGGCAACCCGGTGACCATCAACACGCATGGCCGCCACGACCCGTGCGTGGGCATTCGTGCGACCCCGATTGCCGAGGCGCTGCTGGCGCTGGTGCTGATTGATCACGCACTTCGGCATAGGGCACAGAATGCCGATGTGATGGTGGCGACGCCGCCGGTGCGGTAGGCCATTTGACTCCGCTGCAAACCCACCTCTACCGCCTGTCGTTCTGGCTCGCACCACTGGTCGCTCTGCCGTTTTGGCTAGGTGTGACGCGTGCTTTGGACGCGCCCGCCGACGCTTGGTGGACATGGTGGGCAGCGATTGTGGTTCAAGGCATTGTGCCGCTGCTGGACATGCCACTTGGTCGCGTTGTCACCCGGTTTAGTCGCGACCAACAGGCCGCTCTCGGGCGCGACCGCGTCCTTCGCGCGGTTCCCTGGGTGTGCGGACTGGTTTGGCTCGCTACCCTCGCCTGGGCGATTTTTGTGACACCGCGCATCATGCAGTTGCCCGCGCTGCACATCGTCGGGTTTGTGCTGTCACTGGGCATTGTGGGTGGCATCATGGCCATCAACGTGGGCCACGAACTCATTCATCGCAAGCACAAAATGGAGCGATTTTTTGGTGGTGTATTGCTCTCTAGTGTGGGCTACGGCGTGTTCAAAGTGGAGCACGTGCGCGGCCATCATTTGCGCGTGGGCACGACTGCCGATCCGGCTACCGCGCGGCTCAACGAATCAGCGTATGCGTTCGTTCCGCGCGCTATCGTCGGCACCTTTCACCACGCCTGGCAGCTTGAGGCAGACCGCCTTTCACGCGGCAGCGTTAAAGGGTTTGCGCGGTTCGGCAACGAGGCATTGCTGTGGATATTGCTCAGTGCTGCCTTCGCGAGTATTGCCGTGGTGGTCAGTGGATGGGCGGCACTGGCCGTGTTTTTGTTCGGCGGATTGATTGCGATCATTGAGCTTGAACTGGTGGATTACATCGAACATTACGGCCTGTCGCGCGGCACCGATGCCAACGGCGCGATGCTGCCGGTGCGCTATGAACACTCCTGGGATTACTCGGGTTGGTTCACCAATGCCTTGCTCATTAATTTGCAGCGTCACAGCGATCATCACGCCCACGGTGGCCTGGCTTTTGCCGCGCTGAACAGCCATCCTGAAGCCCCGCAATTGCCAGCGAATTACGCCACGATGATGAAGCTCGCGCTCATCCCGCCGCTGTACCGGCGGATCATTCATCCCCGATTAATGGCGCACACCATTCCTTAACAGCTTTTTCGACTTAGCCAATATTACTATGGGCTTAGCATACGTTTTGTTGGTTAGTCGACTTTCACAGAAAATGCACGCTAGCCCATATTTAATGGCTATCTCATAAAAAAGCTGATTTAAAAATTTGGGTCAATGGAAGTGACCACGGATTCAGCGCAGACAGGGCTCGGGTCAGACACGCATCCACCTGGAAAATTTTCGCCGTTCAGTGCGATGTCGCACAGACCGCAGTCTGTCCCAAGCCTATCGTTCCGTCATGGCGTTGACCCTCGGGGCCGTCGCCCGGTTACTCATTAACCCTGGCTGTTTCAGCTATTGAATGGAATTTCATATGAACTACGAAGAACGTGACACGTACGGGATGTACAAAATTGGCAGCAACGGTGCGCCGCATGCCGATGGCCATCACGGACCAGGTCCTCGCCTGATGGGCGCTG
>JANXNO010000680.1 GCA_025354075.1 Burkholderiales bacterium
CTTTCCGCCAATCCGCTGTGGTATTGCTTGGCGATAATCGTCCGGCGTGCGTTCCATTCGTCAAGATGCTTCAACTTCACGCGAAGGACGGCCGCTTGCAGCGGATCCAGCCGGCTGTTGTAGCCCTGCACCTCGTTGACGTACTTGACCCGTGAGCCGTAGTTGCGTAGCACCCGGATGCGATCCGCCAGGTCGGGGTCGTTAGTGGTGATCGCTCCGCCGTCACCCAGCGCGCCCAGGTTCTTACCGGGATAGAAACTCCAGGTTGCCACGTCGCCATGGGCGCCGATGCGCTGGCCCTTGTAGCGCGCGCCATGCGCCTGTGCGCCATCTTCCAGCACGCGCAGGCCGTGCTTGCGAGCGATGGCGAGGATCGGGTCCATGTCGGCCGGCTGGCCATACAGGTGCACCGGCAGGATGACCTTGGTGCGCGGGGTGATGGCCGTTTCGAGCAACACCGGGTCCAGGTTGTAGGTCGCCTCGACCGGCTCGACCGGCACCGGCGTGGCGCCGCACTGGCTGACCGCGAGCCACGTCGCGATGTAGGTGTTGGACGGCACGATGACTTCATCGCCGGGGCCTACGTCCATCGCCCGCAGGGCAAGGTGCAGCGCGTCGAGGCCGTTAGCCAGGCTGACGCAGTGCGCCGCCCCGCAATACGCTGCGTAGTCGGACTCGAACGCCTCCACTTCCGGGCCGAGGATGTACCAGCCGGAATCCACCACGCGCGCGATGGCGTCGTCGATCTCGCGGCGCAGCTCGACGTGCGGGGACTTCAGGTCAAGGAATGGAATCACGGCGTTGCCCCGGCAAGCGCGACGAATTCATCGTAATCGCGGATGTAGTCGGCACTGTCGTAGTAGTGGGATGCGAACACCAGCAGGACCGCATCGGGTGAGTATTTGTACTGGATGCCCCAGACCATCGACGGCAGGTGCAGCCCGAGGTTCGGACGATTGAGCAGGAATTCCTCGCGATGGTTGCCGTCGTCGGCGACGACCGACACGCTGCCGCGCGCGCAGATCAGGAACTGGTGGCATTCGCGATGCGCGTGCTCACCGCGCGTCTCCACGCTGGGTACGTCGAAGACCATGAAGTAGCGCTTGGCATCGAACGGGATGCCGCGCTGAAATTCCCCGACCGTGAGGCTGCCACGCATATCGGCGATGTGCGCCAACTCGACCAACGTGACGCCGTTGACCCGCGACGCGCGCGACGTTTCCTGCGGGGCCTTGGCGGAAACCGAATGCGGCTGCGCATCGGCATAGCCGATGATCCGCGCGGGATTTCCCACCACGATCGCGTTGGCCGGCACCGAGCGGGTCACGACGGCGCCGGCACCGACCATCGCGTTGCGGCCGATCTTCAAGCCGGGGAGAATCGTCGCACCTGCGCCCAACGACGCTCCCGGCTCGATCTCGGTGACCAGCATCGAGACCAGGTGCTGCCGGCTGCGCGGAAACTTGTCGTTGCTGAAGGTGACGTTGGGCCCGATGAACACGTCATCGCCCGCGCGCAGCCCGTCCCACAACTGCACGCCACTCTTGATCGTCACGCGGTCGCCGATGACGACGTCGTTCTCGATGAAGCAGTGGGCACAGACGTTGCAATCCCGTCCAATCCTGGCACCGGGCAATACCACGACGTACTGCCAGATACGGGTGTGGGCACCGATTTCAGCGGTTTGCACATCAGCTAGTGCATGGATAAATGTTGTGTCCAAGGGCCACTTTCAATGTCAGTCGGGTGTGGGGCACGTAGCATCCGCAGATTCTTCATTCACCAAGTGCGCAAATCGCTTTACAGCAATATGCGACGCGGACACATTCGCGGTGGGGCGACCGGTTTCAACATCGTCTTGCATGCGAACCGTTTCGAATACGGGATCTACGCTCCACTGCGTGTCGGAAATCGTAGCTATGCCACGAGCACAACCGGTTAGCCACGCGCATTTCCAACGTACCAAGGCATGGCGCTGGTCAGGCCCGCAGCCAGTCGATGAGTCGGCACATATCCTAGAAGCCGCTGCGACTTGGATATATCCGCCTGACTATGGCGCACATCGCCGGCGCGAAAACCTCGATATTCTGGTTTCGTGTTTGGGTCCACTTGATGCTCGACGAGGTTATCGCGAATCAGGGCGAACAATTCGTTAAGCGTGGTGCGATCGCCCAGAGCCATGTTGTAGACCTGATTTAGCGCTTCCGGATTGATGCTGGTCGCGGCGAGCACGTTGGCTTGAACTGCATTGGCGACGAACGAGAAGTCACGGCTGGTTTCGCCGTCGCCGTTGATGAAAACGGTTTCGCTGTTCAGCAGGGATGCCGTCCATTTCGGGATGACGGCAGCGTAGGCACCATTGGGGCTTTGCCGTGGGCCGAACACGTTGAAGTAGCGCAGCCCGATGGTCTGAAAGCCGTAGTTTCGAGCGAAGGTGTCGGCATACAGCTCATTCACGTATTTCGTCACCGCATAAGGGCTGAGTGGTCTACCGATGGTGTGCTCCACCTTGGGTAAGGCGGGGTGGTCACCATAGGTGCTGCTGCTGGCGGCATAGGTGAAGCTTTTGACTTGTGCGTCGCGCGCGGCCAGCAGCATATTCAAAAAACCGGTGATGTTGGCCGCGTTGGTGGTGATGGGGTCTACCAAACTGCGCGGCACACTACCGAGCGCAGCCTGGTGCAACACATTATCCACGCCTGCGCAAGCGCGCTGACAGTCCACAAGCGCCCTGATGTCGCCCTCGATGAAGCGAAAGCGGGCCCACTGCGACGGCGTCACTAGGCCCTGCACCTCGTCGAGGTTTCGCTGAAAACCCGTGGCGAAGTTATCTAGCCCGACGACCTGTTGATCGAGCTTGAGCAGGGCTTCGAGCAGGTTGCTGCCGATAAACCCCGCTATACCCGTGATTAGCCAAACTTTTGGAGCCGCTATCAGCGCTTTCTGTGCAGCAATGAACGCAATGGGCTCCTGGCCAGAAATGACAGAGGTGGTCATAAACGCAAATCGCTTTGCTGCGCGTCAAACACATATTTAAGGTCGTAGAGGACGTGGTTCGCGCGTCCCCACCCACGAATTGCGTCAAGGCCAAGCGCCTTAAATTGACGATGTGCAACAGCGAGGACAATGCCGTCGTATTCGCTGTCAGTCGGCGCGGACACTGGCTCAATGTCGTATTCATGTTTGGCTTCTGCGGCGCTCACCCACGGGTCATACACGTCCACTTCGACGTCAAACTCTCGAAGCTCGCGCACGATGTCTACGATGCGAGTGTTGCGCAGGTCGGGACAGTTTTCCTTGAAAGCTAAGCCCATCACGAGCACCCTTGCTCCATTGATTTGGATACGTTTGCGCGTCATTGCTTTAATTAATTGCGCCGCCACGTAGGCTCCCATGCTGTCGTTCACGCGGCGTCCTGCGAGGATGACCTCGGGGTGATAGCCGAGAGATTGCGCTTTGTGAGTGAGGTAATACGGGTCAACGCCAATACAGTGCCCGCCGACTAGGCCGGGGCGGAAGGGGAGAAAGTTCCACTTGGTGCCCGCGGCTTGCAACACGGCTTCGGTGTCGATGCCCATCTTGTTGAAGATCAGCGCCAGCTCGTTAATAAGCGCGATGTTTAAGTCGCGCTGCGTGTTTTCGATGACCTTGGCGGCCTCTGCCACCTTGATGCTCGGTGCCATGTGCGTCCCTGCGACGACAATTTCTCGATAAAGCGCATCCACCCTTTCAGCAACTTCGGGTGTGGAGCCCGACGTGACCTTCTTGATGGTGGTGACGCGATGCTCTTTGTCGCCAGGGTTGATGCGCTCTGGGCTGTATCCCGCGAAAAAATCAACGTTGAACTTGAGGCCCGACACGCGCTCCAGCACGGGCACACAGTCTTCTTCGGTAGCGCCCGGGTAAACGGTGGACTCGTATATCACAACGTCACCGCGTTTGAGCACACGCCCGATGGTCTCGCTAGCCCTGATCAGCGGCGTCAAATCGGGCCGCTTGTGCTCGTCTATCGGCGTGGGTACGGTGACGATATACACATTGCACTGTGCGAGCGCGGCAGCGTCAGCGGTGAACCGGAGGTGCCGCGCCTCGTTCAATTCAGCACCATCAATCTCAAGCGTGTGATCCACGCCCGCTGATAGCTCGGCGATACGCGCAGCGTTGATATCGAATCCGGTCACCGTACGATGCTTGCCGAATTCAACGGCCAGCGGCAAGCCCACATACCCGAGACCAATGACGGCAAGATTTATAGAATCAGACACAGTATCGAGCGCAGTCATAACCGTAACTAAGTGTTCAGCAAACGGGCTGAGTTTAGCCGATGCGCTCGCTAGTTCCTGTCCGACTGCCGCCGGGCGCGACTGCGGGCGTGGCCGTGCTATGGCATAGCACTAACGTTGGGACAATAACGGTCGCGGCGCAACCGCTCCTACAATGCCGCTGAACCACGATCAATAGCTGGGCACAGCGTCTCCGACGCCGGGCCGATTTGAGACTAATGTCACCGACCGAATCTGCCCCTCAACCATCGCTTGTTCGTTGCCGCGAACTGCAAGCCGGACTCATCGAACTGCTCGGCTACCCGACCACGTCTGTCGCTTTGCCATTACCCGCCATAACCGGTCAATGGCAAGCGCAAGACTGGCGCGACGCTTCCAGCAGTGCAGCAACACAGGGGGTGATTTCGTGGTTC
>JANXNO010000028.1 GCA_025354075.1 Burkholderiales bacterium
GTCAAGCATCAGTCGGACCGCCAGTTCAGTGTCGCGGGCCATCAAATGAGGAAAACGTTCCGTGAGTCTTGCCACCAGGCTTGAACGCGTCATTGCTGTCCCTCTTATTGGGCCGCGATTTTTCTAAGATCGCGACCGCCGAACTGACTGATTTTTCTGATGCTAACTTTGCTAACGCAACCTATTCAAGCTTGCCGTCTTGCTTTGCTTTAAGCAGCGCGCCCAGACCCGCCAAACCTGCGCTGGTGTTGCCACCGGAGCTAGGCTCATCTTTAGCATGTTGACGAACGGCTTCGGTCTCTTCGGCCGAGTCTTTCGCTTTGATCGACAGGCTGATGTTGCGTGTTTTGCGATCCACGTTGATGATCATGACTTCAACCGTTTCGCCATCTTTTACATGGCTGCGGATGTCTTCAACACGATCGCGTGAAACCTCAGAGGCGCGCAAGTAACCTTCAACGTCGTCTGCCAACTGGATAACAGCGCCCTTGGCTTCGGTCGACTTCACGGTGCCGGTAACAATCGCACCCTTGTCGTTGATGCCAACGTAGTTGTTGAACGGATCGCCGTCGAGTTGCTTGATGCCCAGCGAAATACGCTCGCGCTCAACGTCGATACCGAGCACAGCGGCTTCCAGCTCTTGACCTTTCTTGAAGTCGCGCACAGCGGTTTCGCCGGGCACGTTCCACGACAGATCGGAGAGGTGAATCAGGCCGTCAATGCCGCCTGGCAAACCAATGAACACGCCGAAGTCAGTGATTGACTTGATCGCGCCCGAGACTTTGTCGCCTTTTTTGTAATTGGCAGCAAACTCGTCCCACGGATTGGCCTGGCACTGTTTGATGCCGAGCGAAATACGACGACGGTCTTCGTCGATCTCAAGGATCATGACTTCAACTTCGTCGCCCAACGACACGACTTTGGACGGGCTGACGTTTTTGTTCGTCCAGTCCATCTCGCTTACGTGAACGAGGCCTTCGATGCCAGCGTCGATTTCAACGAAGGCGCCGTAGTCAGTGATGTTGGTGACTTTGCCGAACAAACGCGTACCTTGTGGGTAGCGACGTGCCAGACCGACCCACGGATCGTCGCCCAATTGCTTGAGGCCGAGCGAAACACGGTTTTTCTCTTGATCGAACTTGAGCACCTTGGCAGAAACTTCCTGACCGACGGTGAGCACTTCTGATGGGTGCTTGACGCGACGCCATGCCAGATCGGTGATGTGCAACAGACCATCGATACCGCCGAGATCGACGAATGCGCCGTAGTCGGTGATATTTTTAACGGTACCGGTGACCGTTGAGCCCTCTTTGAGCGTGGACAGCAACTCATCGCGTTGTGCGCCCATCGACACTTCAAGCACGGCGCGGCGGCTGACCACCACGTTGTTGCGCTTTTTGTCGAGCTTGATAACTTTAAAGTCGAGCTCTTTGCCTTCGTAGGGTGACGTGTCCTTGATCGGACGCATGTCAACCAGCGAGCCTGGCAGGAAGGCGCGAACGCCGTGCGTCATGACGGTCAGGCCGCCCTTGACCTTGCCAACGACCATGCCAGAGACGATATCGCCCTGGTTCATTGCGTTTTCAAGGAAATACCACGACGCGAGGCGCTTGGCCTTGTCGCGTGACAGCTTGGTTTCGCCGAAGCCGTTTTCGATGGCTTCGATCGCAACCTGGATGAAATCGCCCGCAGCAACTTCTACTTCGCCACGGTCGTTTTTGAATTCTTCAATCGGGATGTATGCCTCCGATTTGAGGCCCGCGTTGACGACTACAACGTTGTAGTCCACGCGCACGACTTCTGCCGTGATGACTTCGCCCAAGCGCATTTCCTTACGGACAAGGCTCTCTTCAAACAGATCGGCAAAGCTGATATTTTCTTCGGACATTCGGTAACTTTCGGTGTGCTCTCGTTCCTGCGTGATTGCCGGAAAGTAGAGGTTAGGTTAATGAATTTGCCGACGGTCTTCAAGGTTGAAGTCATCGGCAACGGGAACATTTACGCCAGCTCAAATGCCTTGCAAACGCAATTCCCAGAGCTTCAACACGGCACTCACGGTCTCTTGCGGACTGTGCGCGGCATTGTCGATCACGATGGCATCAACGGCAGGTTTTAGCGGCGCTGCTTCGCGGGATTTATCCTGCGAATCGCGTAGCCGAATCTGTCGGTCGACGTCGGGCTGGATTTGCGCTTGAAGCAATTCAAGCGAGCCAGCAATTGTAGGGGATTTTCCCTTTTCAATCAACTGCTTAGCGGGCACGTCCGCCCCACTCGCAAGTCGCTGTCTGGCGACCTGTCCGGCACGACGTTGAGCGCGCACCTGAGCGGTCGCTGTCAGGTAGATTTTTAGTGCCGCGTCGGGGAAAACAACGGTGCCCATGTCGCGACCGTCGGCGACCAGACCAGGTGCGGTCGCGAAATCGCGCTGCCGCTGCATCAGGGCAGCGCGCACTTGCGGGATCGCCGACAGGGTTGACGCCGCCATACCCACCGCTTCCGAACGAATCACAGCGGTAGCATCTGCGCCATCCAGCCAGATTTCTTCGCCCACAAATTTCAGAGAAAGTGCTTTAGCTTGCGTCTCTAATAAACTGATTTCATTGAAATTTATGTGGCGTGACAAGCAGGCCTGAGCATGCGCC
>JANXNO010000037.1 GCA_025354075.1 Burkholderiales bacterium
CTCGCCTGCACAAGGGAGACGCAGAACCGTTCCCTACGGACAAGGCGGTCGAAGAAGCCTGGCGGCTCTATCATGCCGGTGATTTTGAGGGGGCATACACGGCGGGACTTGCCGCAGGATTGGACGGCTACAACGTCGCCAACAAGGCCGCCTGCATCTACAACAACTACCTCGAAACCAGCGACGCCAAAAAGCAGAAAGCGTACGAAGAAATCGCGGCACGCTGCGAAGAACTGCAAGCCGCGCAAAAGAAAAACGCGAACGCGTACTACCTCGCGGCTTACGCGCTAGGCCGCTACGGCCAACTGATCGGCGTCGCCAAAGCGCTTTCGCAAGGCATCGGCGGCAAAGTCAGCAAGGCGCTCGAAACCACACTGAAACTGGAACCGAAACACGCCGACGCCCACATCGCACTCGGTACCTTCAACGCCGAAGTCATCGAAAAAGTAGGCGGCATGATCGGCAAGATGACCTACGGCGTGAGCAAGGAAGCCGCGGTCGAAAACTACGACAAAGCGCTGAAACTCAACCCCGATTCAGCCGTCGCCCGGACGGAAAAAGCCGACGGGCTTTACAAGCTGTTTGGCGACAAGAAGATGAAGGACGTCGAGGCGCTTTACGCTGAGGCTGCGGCGTCTGAGCCTAAGGATGCGATGGAGTGCCTGGATGTCGAGGCGGCTAAGGCGGAGATGGAGGACTAGCGCTACTGCCGGACTTTGGCAAATTCGCCGATCTCGTCGTTGGAGGGCTTCTTGCGTACGTCCGTACGCGGCGTCGCCCTCCGCCTAGACCTCGGGCCGCTCGCTACGCGCTTATTGCCTTATCGTGATATCTCACGTTTGATTTCTACGACCTCGCCGTTACGTAGCGTAATTGTGGTGATCGTTTGAGCGTCGTCAGGGTCGGGAAGGTAAATCCATTTTTTGATAACCATTTTCGACGCGGGGCCGCTAACCATACTTTCGCTGTCCGGTTTGCCGACCTTCGCCAAGACACTTCCTTCTGTCATGCCTTCGCGAATGAACTTGCGCTCAGAAGCGTTTTGAGCGGCTACAAGTGAAGATGCGGTAGCGAATACTAGGGCTAGATACTTAATCGATTTCATTGCACCGCTCCTTTAGACAATATAAAAATCATGGTAACACTTGGCCATAAGTGTCAGTCTGTGAAGTATGACGATAGCGCTCATCCTGACGTTTTCCGCAAACTAGTAGCCTCGATGCAGCGTAGCGGAATCGAGGACTCGTGAACGCAACGATTCCGCGATTCCACTTCATTTCATCGCGGCTACGTCGGTGCTTTACGCTTCCTGCACCTTCAACGCTAACCGCGCCTCTTTGATCGGCATATGAATCAGCGCTGCGCCAATAGCTAGGACGATGTCGATGATCCAGATGGTGTCGTAGCTGCCGGTCATGGTGAACACTTTTCCGCCCAGCCATGCGCCGAGGAAGCCGCCGATTTGGTGCGTCAACAGCACCAGGCCGAACAGCGTGGCCATGTTGCCGGTGCCGAAAAGTTTTGCCACCAACCCTGCCGTTGGCGGCACGGTGGACAGGTAGGTCAAGCCCATGAACGCGGCGAAGATGAGCATGACTTCCGCCGTTTTCGGTGCGAGTAGAAAAAGCATCACGCCGACGGCGCGCGCCGCGTAAACCAGCGACAGCAGCGACTTCATGCGCCAGCGTCCGACCGCCCAGCCCATCAGCAAACTGCCGACGATATTGAACAACCCGAGGATCGCGAGTGACCACGCGCTGATCGATGGCGGCAAGCCGCACATGGCAACCACGTTGGGCAAGTGCGTACCAAGGAACGCAACGTGAAATCCACACACGAAAAAGCCTGCGGAGAGCATCAAGTAGCTCGGGTCGCTCAACGCGCGCTTGATCGCAGCACCGGTGCTCTCACGGACGGGCGGCGGCGCGGCGGCGGCACCGGCAGCGACAGGCGCAGCATTTGAATTGCCCTTCAGCACCCACGCTGCGGGCAACGCAAGCAACACGATAAAACCGAGGATTTGCATCGACGTCATCCAGCCCGTCATCGCCGTGAGTCCCGCCGCGATGGGAGCCATTAGGAACTGACCGAACGATCCACCCGCGTTGACGATGCCCGTCGCCATGCCGCGTTTTTCTGGTGGCAACAAGCGCGTGGTCGCAGCCATCAACACCGATGGCCCCGCCATGCCCGCGCCGCCCGCAGCGAGCACGCCGATGGCGAAGATGAGTCCGATAGTCGTGGTCATGAATGGCGTGAGAATCGTCCCTAGCGCGACTAGGCAAATACCGATGAACAGTACGCGGCCCGCGCCGATGCGGTCCGCCGCCGCGCCCGCAAACGGCTGCGTGAGGCCCCACCACAACTGGCCGTAAGCAAACGCGAGGCTGATGTTGGCGATGCCGAGCCCGGTGCTGGTGTTCACGTCGGCAAGGAAGAGCCCCATCGTTTGCCGGGTGCCCATCGTTAGCGCGAACGTGCCTGCCGCAGCGAGCAACACCACCCACATCGAATACTTTTTGATGGCGTCGCTCATGCTGCATCCTTTTCTTCAATCGGTTCCGCCGACAGCGCGTCGGTCATGCGGTCAATCAGTGTGTGTAGCGCGATCACGTCGTCCACGCCCACGGTGTCGTTCAGTTGCAGTTGCGCGTGCTTCCACAGCGCCTGCGCCTGCATGCGCTTCTTGCGACCGTTTGCGGTCAGCGAGAGCGCGTGGCTACGCGCGTCGTCGCCTGCATGCACTGCAACCCAGCCAGCGGATTCCAGTGGGCGTAGATTGCGTGACAGCGTGGAGGAGTCCATGCCCATCGCCTTGGCAAGATCGGCTTGCGTGATCGGGCCGAGTTTTTCAACGTGCGATAGCAGCGAATACTGCGTGATCTTGAGACCGCATTCAGCCATTGCGCGGTCATAAACCAGCGACACGCGGCGCAACAGTTGTCGCAATTTGAAGTTGGTGCAGCCGCGGGGAGCGGTCGATGGATTTGCAGTGATCACAGTACGTGCTCGTGTTTTGTACAGCTTGTGAGGTTTTGCAATATTGCATGTATATGCAACAATTGTAGCTGCAGCAAATAATTGGCAGGCAGGGAAGCACCTATGACCGCAGAAGAAACTTTGAAGCAGTGGCGGGATGATGACGAAGCGGCGCGTGCGCGCTTTGGTGCATGGGGCGTTGCCACACCACAGCAATTGATGGGGCTGACTGGTCTGGAACAAATGCAGAAGCTACTCTCGGGCGACTTTCCTCCATCGCCGATCTCCGAGACGCTGGACTTCGCGCTGATTCGCGTCGAGTTTGGCCGCGCGATCTTTCAGGGCAGACCATCGGCAAAATTGCTGAACCCGCTTGGTACGGTACATGGCGGCTGGTACGCCACGTTGCTTGATTCCGCCGTTGGCTGTGCCGTTCACACGGCCATGCCCGTGGGGCGCGCCTACACCACGCTGGAGCTCAAACTCAATATCGTGCGCAGCATTTCGCTCAAAGTGCCACTGGTGCGTGCTGAGGGCTACACGGTACATGTCGGTAAACAGGTGGCGACTGCGGAAGGGAGACTCGTGGGGCATGACGGCATGTTGTATGCACATGCGTCAACGACGTGTCTGGTGTTTGAGGTGCCTGCGGCGAAATAGCTGACGTTGTGCGTGTTCCGAACAATCGTCGCCCCAGCGGAGGCTGCGGCCCCGTGGCTTCGGTGCGAGCAATAGACGCTGGGGTCCTGCCTTCGCAGGAACGACGACAAAGGCTGTTTAGCGAAACAAAACGTTAGGCGAGCTTGGCGACGCGTGCCTGCAAGCGCTGAACGTCAATACGCAGCCGCTGAATGTCGGAGACAAACTGCGACACGTGATCGCGTTCTGCAACAAGCTGCGCCTCATCATGCAGATAACGTTTGCCAGCCTCTTGCAAGCTTGATTGCGCGTTGTCTCCAAGTGCTTTCAGCGCTTTGAAAAATCGCACCGCCTCAGTCGCCAGAATGGGCCCAACGACACGCTCCAATTCCGCTTCAGCTGCGAGCGGCAACGAACCGAACGCTTTCGAAATGTCTTGCAACAGCGCTGCTTGCCCGGAGATTTTTGCGCTGCGGAGCGCGGCGTCTTTACCTTGTGCAATCAGCGGCAACGCGCTCAGCGGAAATTCGACGCTCACCGATAAATCCTTGTCAGTCAGCGATGAATCGCCCGCGACAAAATCTCCCGTTTCGCTGATTCTCAGCGTGGTGGAAAACGGCGGCATGCGAACCTGCATCGTTTCGCCTGCATGCGTCGCGAGCAGTTTGCGAGCCGCGTCGTCGTGCGAGAGAAGTTTAGAGAGGCCGCGGGCAATGAGGGAGGATGGAAGCATTTACAAATTATCTCTGGAAAAGAAAAAGCCGACACAAGGCCGGCTCTTTCGGAGTGATAGCGACTTAAGCTTGCTGAATACCAGCCAGCAACCAGCCTTTGCTGCCGTCGACCGGCTTCATCAGGTTCCACACTTCACGGAAGGCGGAGCCCATGACCATGCCATCTTCGCGCATTTTGCCAGTGAACTGAACACTGGCCCAGTATTGGCCACGCTCGGTTTCTACGCCCAGCAACTCGGCTTGTAGTTCGTCGACTTGCGTCGCATCCTTGTTGCCAGCGATGACGTCTTTCGCGATTTCGTTATAGAACTCATCGGTGGCGAAATTGCGTACCTCGTCCAAGTCGCCCTTGTCGTTGGCAGCTTGCAGCGTCATAAACTGCTTCTTCGCGTTCGCCTCAAAACCGACCTTGTCGAAATCAGCTGGAATGCCGAAACCACCCGCCAACCCGGAGGCCATCACAGGTGCGGCCGCAGCAGCGCCGCCCATCGTGCCGGTACCTGAGAAGGCGGTAGGCTCAACGCGTTGTTGCGGTGCGCCAAATGGGCTCGGGCTAGCTACGCCGTTCGGAGTTGCCATGCTCGGGTTTTGCTTGCGCAGGAACATCCGCGCTACGACGAACAGTCCACCAATCACCAAGCCTGCCAACAGCAACATCATCAGCATGCTGCCCGCGCCTCCGCCCATTTGCGAGAAGAGGTAGCCCAAGCCCAAGCCAGCGGCGATACCAGCGAGTGGGCCAGCCCATTTAGCCATGCCGGTTTTAGGCGCTGCGGCAGCTGCTGCGGCGGGCGCAGCGGTTGCGGCTGCGGCAGGCGCACCCGCAGTGGGTGCAACGCTTGGGGATGCGGCAGGTGCGCTGCGTTGCGCACCTACCGATTTGCCGCCACCAAATTTTTTGGCTTCAACCGAAGCGGCACCACCGAGGGCAATAGCCGCTGCAATGATCGCGATAGAAATACTCTTAAACATAAATCCTCCTAAGGGGTGTTTTGCGTCGTAACAATCAGAATGTGGGGGCACTGAGCCAAAATTTCAACCGAAGGCTATCAGGGTTTTGTCCAGACGTGCTATCGTAAAAACCCTGACCGCCAGCTGACTAGTTGATCAAAACCGGTAGCCCCGATGCACGGCCACGATGCCCCCTGTCAAATTGAAATATTCGACGCGTTTGAAACAGGCTGTCTCAAACATGGCCTTTAGTTCATCCTGCGGCGGATGCATGCGGATGCTTTCCGCCAAATATTGATAACTGGCCTCATCGCCCGCGATCTTTGCGCCGAGTTTCGGAAGGATGTTGAACGAGTACCAGTCGTACGGCACTTTCAGCAGCGGAACGGGCTGCGAAAACTCCAGCACCACCGCGCGACCGCCGATTTTCAGCACGCGATGCATCTCGGCAAGGGCCAAATCTTTATGCGTGACGTTGCGCAGGCCGAATGCGATAGTCACCGCGTCAAAGCTGCGATCAGCAAACGGCAACGCCTCTGCGTTGCATTGCGTGGTTGGCGTCAATACGCCGTGATCGAGCAGCGCATTGCGCCCCTCTGCAAGCATGGCGGCGTTGATGTCGGTGTGCAGTACCATGCCGGTCGCGCCGACTTGCGGTTGCATCAGGCGAATCAGATCACCGGTACCGCTGGCGAGATCGAGTACGCGTTCGCCTTTGCGCAATTGCAGTTGGTCGACGGCAAAGCGCTTCCAGATGCGGTGCAAACCACCGGACATCGCGTCGTTCATTATGTCGTATTTCGAGGCGACGGAATCGAACACGCCGCGAACCTTGCCCTGCTTTTCGGTATCTAGAACGGTCTCGAAACCGAAATGGGTTTTGCCTTGCTCAGTCACGCGAAGCCCCTGCGCGCTCCATGCGGCCCAGATATTCCGTCCACAGAAGATCTTTTTCTATGCACAATTTATTCAAATAATCCCACGAAAAAATGCCCGAATTGTGACCATCGCTAAACGTGGGACGCACCGCGTACATGCCCACCGGTTCAAGCTCAGTGATGTCCACCGCGCGCTTGCCGACTTGCAGCACCTCCTGCCCTGGCCCGTGGCCGCGCACTTCGGCCGAGGGTGAGTACACACGCAGCAGCTCGAAGCTCAACTCGTGAGATTGCTCACCATACGCCAAAGCGAGCACATGGCGCTTGCGATCCAGCGTGATTTCGGTGGGAATCGGCGTGTCGTGTTCAAGACCGGGCATGGAGGCTACGAGAAAAGCGGTGAATCGCTATTTTCGCTTATGCGGCGCTGGCGGTCTGAGCGGCTGGCCACGTTGCAAGCCCTACCCCGGCCAGCGCGCACGCAAACGCCAGCGCATGCGCAACTGTGAACGACTCGCCTAAAAACAGTATGCCCACCAAAGCCGAGGTGATGGGCAAAAACACGGTGAAGATGCCCGCCTTGGTCGCAGGGACGGTTTTCAGACCGGTCATCCACAGCCACACCGTCCACATGCTTGCAGCCAGCGCGTAGAGCACCAAACCACCCCAAAGGACCAGATTGACCGAAACAAAATCAAACGACCACGCCGCATAAATACCCAACGGAGTGACCAGCGCCAATCCCCACACGTTAATCAGCGCGCTGATGCGCTTGGGCGACAACTTCCCGGTGAGCCGTTTGCCGATAACCACGTAACTGGCTTCGCACAACACCGCACCGACCAGCAACAACGTGCCGAGCAACGACGAACTGCCGTCGTCATACCCGCCACGTGACACGGCCAGCACCGACACCCCCGCAACGCCAAGAACAATGGCGATGATCATGCGCATCGACAATCGCTCCTTGAGAAAAAGCCAGGATAGCAACGCAACCGCAGCCGGAATGCCCGCCATGATGACGCCTGCTGAAATGGCGGTGGCGTGCCGCATTCCGAACAGCATGCATATTGAAAACAGGAAGTTGCCGAGGAAGGATTCGAGGAATACGAGATAGCGGGTGCGGGTATCAAGTGGCTCTTCGTCCGTGCCGCGTTTGAGCCATGTTCCCATGGCGACAGCTGCAATGCCAAAGCGCAGCCAAGCGAGCAGGAACACGGGAAATACGGCGACGAGCAGCTTTGAGAATCCAACATACGCGCCCACGATCATCATGGCGCTGGCGAGGCTTAGGTAGGCGAGCAAAGCGGGTTCTAGTTTGCCGCTGCGCGGCGGTTCACGGACTGGATCCCCGCTTGCGCGAGGATGACGCAATTGTTTCCAAGCTTGTGTCGCGCAAGCGCGTCAAGTTTGGACACGCATCACTTCATCATGTCAAGATGTTCGAGTCCGGCCAGCAGGTTACGTCCCTGCGCCTCATGGCCTTCGAGCTTGATACGTAAACGAACGTCGTTGACACTATCGGCATTGCGCAGCGCATCTTCGTAGCTAATGTGCCCCGCTTCATGCAACTGAAATAGTGCCTGGTCAAAGGTTTGCATGCCGAGTTCGTTGGACTTTTTCATGACTTCCTTGATCTCGCTGACTTCGCCTTTGAATATCAGATCCGCGATCAGTGGCGAATTGAGCAGAACCTCAACCGCCGGTACGCGACCTTTACCATCGCGCTTGACAATCAGTCGCTGCGAAATGAAAGAGCGCAGGTTCAGCGACAAATCCATCAGCAGTTGTTGCCGACGCTCTTCCGGGAAGAAGTTGATGATCCGGTCCAGCGCCTGGGTAGTGTTGTTAGCGTGCAAAGTGGCGACGCACAAATGGCCGGTTTCGGCAAACGCGATAGCGTGATCCATCGCGTCGCGATCACGAATCTCACCAATGGTGATCACGTCCGGGGCCTGACGCAGGCTGTTGCGCAGCGCTACGCCCCAATTTTCCGTATCGGTACCAATTTCACGTTGAGTAATGATGCAGTTACGGTGCTCGTGGACGAATTCAATCGGGTCTTCAATGGTGATGATGTGCCCGCGTGAATTGCGATTTCGATGGTCGATCATGGCGGCCATGGAGGTTGTTTTGCCGCTTCCAGTTGCACCTACAAATATCACCAGGCCGCGTTTGGCCATCACGATATCGCGAAGGATCGGCGGCAGCATCAGCTCTTCAAACCGCGGAATGGTGGTGTTGATCGTCCGAATGACCAGACCAACGTGGTTTTGCTGCATGAACGCACTACACCGGAAGCGCCCCGTGCCGGGTGGGTTGATCGCGAAGTTGCATTCGCTGGTTCGCTCGAACTCGGCCGCCTGTTTATCGTTCATGATCGAACGGGCAAGCGTCAGGGTGTGCATCGGCGTCAAAACCGTTTTTGAGACCGGGGTGATTTCGCCGTCGATCTTCAGCGCCGGCGCGAATCCTGCTGTAAGGAAAAGATCAGACGATTTTCGCTGCACCATCATCACCAGCAGCGAGTTCATGAAGGTGGTGGCTTGTTCGCGTTCCATTGATTATTTTCCTTGTGGCGGTACGTGCTGCGTCGGGCCGGTCAGGCGAACATTTCGCCCTGGCGCGCCGCCAGTTTCGCTTCTTGTGGATTGATGAGATTGCGTCGCACCAGCTCCACCAGACACTGATCAAGCGTCTGCATGCCGGCACCGAGACTGGTCTGAATGACCGAATACATCTGCGCAATCTTGTTCTCGCGAATCAGGTTGCGAATGGCGGATGTGCCGATCATGATTTCGTGCGCTGCGATGCGGCCCGTGCCGTCTTTGCGTTTGAGCAATGACTGCGAAATCACCGCCACCAGCGACTCGGAAAGCATGGATCGCGTCATGTCCTTCTCCGCAGCCGGGAACACGTCGACGATACGGTCGATGGTCTTGGCCGCCGACGAGGTGTGCAGCGTGCCGAACACCAGATGACCGGTTTCCGCTGCGGTCAATGCAAGGCGAATAGTCTCAAGATCGCGCATTTCGCCGATCAGGATGATGTCCGGATCTTCGCGCAGCGCCGAGCGCAGGGCGTTGGAGAACGACAGCGTCTGCTCGCCCAGCTCACGCTGGTTGATCAGACATTTTTTGCTTTCATGCACAAACTCAATTGGGTCTTCCACCGTGAGGATATGCCCCATGATGTTTTCGTTCGCATGATTCACCATCGCTGCCAGCGTCGTTGATTTGCCGGAGCCGGTTGGACCGGTAACGAGCACAAGGCCACGCGGCTTGAGCGCGAGGTCAGCAAAAATTTTCGGCGTCGCCAGTTCTTCAAGTGTCAATACGCGCGACGGAATGGTTCGGAACACGGCGGCGGCACCTCGCTCCTGATTGAAAGCATTAACGCGGAAGCGGGCAAGGTTCGGGATTTCAAACGAGAAATCGACCTCCAGATTTTCTTCGAAGATTTTCCGTTGCGCGTCGGACATGATGTCGTACACCAGACTATGAACGTCTTTGTGCTCCATCGCAGGCAAATTGATGCGTCGCACGTCGCCGTCGACCCGAAGCATGGGCGGCAGTCCCGACGACAAATGCAAGTCCGACGCCTTGTTCTTCACCGAGAACGCCAGAAGCTCCGAAATATCCATCCCTATAATCCCTTTTCCAGCACTGGCCGCGCCGTGCCTTCGTCGGACCACCGCAACGGGTGGGCCATAAGTAATATCCTGCGTGATTGCAAGACAGTGGCATTATGACCGTAAGCTTTGAACCTTCGCAAGCGTGCGAGCGCTTGGTGCGGGTGCAGGCGCGCATTGCCGCAGCCGTGCAACAGTCGAATCGCCAACCGGGCGACGTTCATCTGCTCGCCGTGAGCAAGCTGCAAGCGACGGAGAAAATTCGTGCGCTGTACGCTGCCGGACAGCGTGCGTTTGGCGAAAACTACGTGCAGGAAGCGGTCGACAAGATCGCAGCGTTAGGCGTTTTGCCGCAGTACACAGATATCGAGTGGCATTTGATCGGGCCGCTGCAATCGAACAAAACACGTGTCGTTGCCGAGAATTTTCAGTGGGTTCACTCAGTGGATCGTCTGAAAATCGCGGAACGGTTGTCGGCACAGCGTCCCGCACATTTGCCGCGGCTCAATATCTGCATCCAGGTCAACATTAGTGGCGAAGCGTCAAAAAGTGGCTGCCCACCGGACGAGGCCATTGCGCTGGTCAAGGCTGCTAGCCAATTGCCACAGCTTGCGATACGTGGCCTGATGGGCATGCCCGAGCCCGGAATTGGCGACGAGGCGACATATCGACAGTTTTTGATGCTCGCGACGCTGTTTGCCGAGGCGCGGTCAGCGATTGCGCCGATTGACACTTTGTCCATCGGCATGTCGGATGATCTGGAGGTAGCCGTCGCTTGCGGATCGACGATGGTCCGTGTCGGTACCGCATTATTCGGCGCTCGACCGACGCCATGAAAATACAGGGAAATTTGTGAAGAAAATCTGCTTCGTCGGCGGCGGCAATATGGCCAGCGCCATGCTTGCAGGGTTGCACAAAAAGCATCCCACACTGGACTGCCACATTATCGAACCGCTTGCCCGGGCCCGCGAAAAGCTTGCGAGCCTTGGCGTCACGGTGTACGCGGCAGCGACGCAACCTGCGGTCGCAGGCGCAGACGTGGTTGTGCTCGCGGTCAAACCGCAAGTGTTGCGACAGGTATGCGGCGAATTGCTGCCCTGCTTGACCGATGAGTTGATCGTCAGCATTGCAGCAGGAATCAAAATCGCGTCGTTGTCCCGCTGGCTAAATGGCCATCAGCGTATCGTGCGCACCATGCCGAATACGCCGGCGCTCGTTGGGCAGGGCGTAACCGGGCTGTTTGCACCGGATGCGTTGTCTGCGAGTGATGTGAAAACGGCCACCGAATTGATGCAGTCAACGGGCATCGTTGTTCCGGTTGCCAGCGAGGCAATGATTGACGCCGTGACCGCCGTGTCTGGCAGCGGCCCGGCGTATGTTTTTCACTGGATTGAATCGATGTTGGCCGCCGCTCAGGATGTCGGATTCAGCGCGTCAGACGCTCGCTCACTGGTGTTTGGCACGCTGAAAGGCGCCACCACGCTGGCTGAAGCCTCCGATGAGCCGGTTTCGGTGTTGCGCGAGCGGGTGACATCGAAGGGTGGAACCACGGCTGCGGCGCTTGCCGTGTTGCAGCAGCGACGCGTCAGTGAGGCGATCCTGGAGGCGGTGCGCGCCGCGCGAGATCGAGGCGCTGTGCTGGGCGATCTGCTAGATCGCGATTGATATTTGCGCTGGCATGCGAGCGATGTCGGCAGAATGATTTTGTGGTGTTCCGCCGTCGCCGAACGACCACTGATTGGGCGTGCTCCTGACGTTCGCCACGAAGCGTGAGCCTCGAAAAATAGTGCTCGAGCTATTGATCCGGTTGTCGCTGCCGTAGCCAATGCCTACGGTATTTCCATCGATTTGCGGGAGGGATTGATATCGTCTGCGTCGTGACGATGCCCGCGCGCCGCAAGTGCGGCAAAATAGCGGGCAAACCCGGCCAATCTGGCCTAATCGCCGAACTACAGCACCATGACCTACGCCGTAAACGACAGCTGCATCAAATGTAAGTACACCGACTGTGTGGACGTGTGTCCCGTCGACTGCTTTTACGAAGGCGAGAACATGCTCGTCATTCACCCCGACGAATGCATCGACTGCGGCGTCTGCGAGCCAGAATGCCCGGTTGACGCGATCAAGCCGGATTCCGACATTGCCGAAAATTGGATCAAGCTAAACGCTGAATACGCTGTGATCTGGCCGAACATTGCGCGCAAAAAAGCAGCGCCGGTGGATGCCGACGACTGGCGCGACAAGCCGAACAAGATCGAGTTTTTCTCGCCTAATCCTGGGAAGAAATAGTTCGTTTGGTGCCGGCTTGCTGATCGCACGCAAGCCCCGTTCCCCGTCATGGCTCGATCCTGCGCTTGGCTTATGCGGGGACAAATGGCATTGCTCCCAACCGTCGGCAGCGCCAGCACCGGACTAAGTCCCTCGGCAATAGCTTTTTTACTGAGAGCCTCTATTTGCGTGGGCTTGGAGGCCCTAAACGTCGTTTATTGAAAAGTTTATAAAAGGCCGCCAAACCCATAGTGGTCGGCTGTTTCATCCGAAAGCTGTTAGCTGTACAGCTCAACTTGACCCGTAGCTGATCCAGCCGTCCTCCGGTTCGTCGCAGCGCCCGCGCAATCGTTGCGGGCTGATGGCACACTCCGCTGCAATCCCCACTGAGTTACTTGCGCGATGAATTCCACCCCTCTGCCGTCCGTTCCTGAGCGCATCTCCGCGCCGTCCACGCCGACCGCGCCCGCGACGCGCAGCCAGCGAGTGTGGAAGGGCTTTGGTGGCACGCCTTGGTGGCGATTGGTGGTGGGCGGATTGATTGTGCTGATCTCGGTGGCGCTGTTCACTGTACCGTTTGATTCACTCCGTCTTGAGCAGGCGCTCAAGTCGGCAGCGGCGCGGCAGGAATTCAGGCTCGCGGTGCAAAAACAAGTGCTGGAACGTGCGCGCTCCGGTTTACTCGGCTTTCGCAGCCTCGCGAACGACCCCTCGGCGGTGAAGGAAATTGGCGATGCTATCGGGGATATCGAGCGCGAACTGGCTGCGCCCAAGCATGACGTCGTGGTCAAAAACGTCGCGGAGCTCACCGCGCTGATAGAGGCGCAACGCGAGGAAATAAAACGCAGCAGTCGTGCCCTGGAGCAGGCGGCTGGCAAGTTGCGCGGCACTGCGGATGCCCCTGACGCCACCGAACAAATCGAACTTCTTGCCACCAAGCTTGAAGCGCTGCAAGAAAGCGTGTCGCAGTTGCAGGAGATGCAAAGTCGTGCGGGGGAATTTGATGAAGACACAGGCGGCAAAAGCGATAAGACCATCACCTTCAGCCTATTCGGAAAAAAGGCGCAGGCGGTCATCAACCTGTCGGACCGCCCTGTCGCAGACGCTGTCAATCTTGATGCCAAAACCCGCGAGTTGATTCAATCGACCGTACAGCGCGATGCGCAAAAACTCATCTACGGCGGCGTCAGTCTGATCACACTTTTTGCAATGTTTTTTCTGATGCTGTTGGCCCGCGCATTCGCGGGGCGTGCGGCGCGCGGCGAGCAACGCGCCGTGATCGCCGAATCGCGAGAGCGGTCGGAAAGTTATGCCCGCCAACTTGCTGAGGCACGCCTGATGGTGATGCGGGCTCAGGTTGAACCCCATTTTTTATTCAACACGCTCGCCCACGTGCAGGCATTGCAGGAGATTGATCCGCCGCAGGCGGGCGTCATGCTGGAGCGGCTGATCTCGTACCTGCGCGCCGCCATGCCCACGATGCGCGAAACCACGTCCACGTTGGGCCGCGAGGTCGAGGTGGTGCGCGCCTATCTCGATCTGCTGAAAATCCGCATGGGTGGGCGACTGCGCTACGTGATCAACGTGCCGTCGGAGCTCAACCAGGTATCCCTGCCGCCCACCATGATCGCCACGCTCGTCGAAAACGCGATCAAACATGGGCTGGAACCCAAAAAGGAGGGCGGGACGATTGCTATCAATGCGCGTGTGCTGCCCGGCGTGAACGGCGCGTCCGACACGCTCGAAGTGCTGGTCGCAGACGATGGACTGGGGCTCGGTGGCGCGCACACGCAAGGCACTGGAATTGGTCTCGCCAACACCCGCGAGCGCCTCAAAATGCTCTACGGTATAGCAGGAGATTTGCAGGTTGAGCCGAACGCACCAAGCGGTGTACGTGCGCTGCTGCGGGTGCCGACAGCGGTTCCGGAAGTGGTCGAGGAGATGACTGAGGCGGAACAAATCGCCAGTGGCATTTCGCCGTTCACCATGCAAACGGTTGGGCTGCTCGCGGTGTTTGTGGGATGGCTCGGCGTACACCGTTTTTATGTGGGCAGGATGCGCTCCGGTGCATTGCAGACCTTGCTCGGCACATTGAGCGTTTTGTCAGGTGGAGTTCCGGTGTTTTGGGTGCCGCTACTTATGTGGGTCATTCTTGACGTGGTGTGGATCATCACCCGCGAATTTCGTGACAACAACGGACGCCGCATCGCGCGCCTGAACAGCGAAGATCGGCGTGCCTACAACGGTGCCCAGATACATCATGCGCCCGGCAAAGTACGTGATGCAACCACCTCACGGTGCTCGCGCGCCATCGCGCTGATCCTTACGTTGCTACTGGGTTTTGCTGGCGCGCATCGCTTTTATGTCGGCCGCACCGGCACCGCATTGGCTATGCTCTTCACTCTGGGCGGGTTAGGCATCTGGTGGCTGATCGACATTGTGATCGTAGCCAGCGGTCAGCTCAAGGACAATGAGGGAAAGTGGGTCAGCGAATGGGAATGACAATGACGGCCGTATTGGCCGAAGACGAAACGCTACTGCGGCAATTTCTAAAGAAAAAACTGGAAAAATTGTGGCCGGAATTAAGTGTGGTCGGCGAGGCCGAGCACGGGCTGGCCGCTGTCGAACTGATCACTGCGCTGCGTCCGACTGTCGCGTTTCTCGACATTCGCATGCCCGAGCTTACTGGGCTTGAGGTCGCGTCGCGCATTGCCGCAGAAAGCCCGGATACGCACATCGTTTTCGTCACCGCGTATCACGAGTATGCGGTGGCTGCCTTTGACCGTGGTGCGGTGGACTACGTGCTCAAGCCTATTCAGGAGGATCGCCTGATCACCACCATCGAGCGGTTGAAAGAACGCATCGAGACCGAAGACCAGGACGCGCCAACGCTGCCCGACAATCTGTCGCAACTTATCGCCACGCTCAAGCGTGAAATGCGCGGCGCTGCGGGCGGTGCAGGAGGCGCGCCGGTTGAATACATGCGCTGGATCAAAGCCTCGCTGGGTTCAAGCCTCAAGCTGATTGACGTGAAAGATGTGCTGTTTTTCAACTCGGACGAGAAGTACACCCGCGTGGTCACCGCCACCGAAGAAGCGCTGATTCGCAAGCCGCTACGCGAGCTGCTCGATGAGCTCGACTCGAATATCTTCTGGCAGATACACCGCGGCACCATCGTTAACGTAAACGCAATTGCAGGCGTCACACGCGATTTTCGCGGCGATGCTACAGTGAAGGTAAAGGATCACAAGGAGCAGCTTAAAGTGAGTCGCCCGTTCTCGCACTTGTTCAAACAGATGTAGAACGGTTTTTGCCGACAGCGCTACGTGTTCCACGTGAACCGTGCATTGCGCGTTACGTACGCGCCAGTCTGGCCATCGCCTGATCATGCAGCCGGGAGAAAAACAGCACGGCCACCACCGCGCCAATACCGGCCATGAACATGTCTTTCTGCGTGTCCCACACGTCACCCTGCGTCGCTAGAAACGCATCAGCGCCCTCGCCGAGACTGATTGCAGCGGCCCACTCAATCAGCTCATAAAGCGCGCTCACGCCGAGACAGCAAAAAATGATGATTGTGGCCAGCCACTTGCCCGCTTTGATTGGCGAGGTGCGCAGCAGCAGTTCACGAATCAGCAGCGCCGGGCCAAAGCCCTGCATGAAATGCCCGAGCCGGTCGTAGTGATTGCGAGAGAGATGGAACTCGTCGCGTATCCAGTTAAACAAAGGCATCTCGGCATAGGTGTATTTGCCGCCCACCATCAGCACAATACCGTGCAGCGTGATCACCACCGTGAGCAGCGTGGTCAGCGGAAACCGCTTCCAGGTGACGAGCACCAGCGGCAGCGCGATCAACACCGGCAGCACTTCCATCAACCATGTGCCACGGTCTTTAGGCGCGAAGCCGGACCAGATCAGCACAATCACTGTCGCTATCAGGCAGGCAATGGCGGTACGGGAGGTGGCGTGCGGGGCTTGCGTGGTGCGTCTGTTCATGAGCGAAGTGTAGCGACCACGAACGCGAGGCGGGAAAAGCCTAAACCGGACCGTCGCCAAGAACCACCAGACATTTAGTGCTTCGGTCGGCGTGCCGCCTTCGGTGCAAGGTACACCAACACTGCGCTAGGCGACGTCGCCCGGTTAGCTGCGGCGCATCCACCCAGGCAAACTTAATGCACGAGGCCATGACCGCGCGCTTACGACGGACAGATATACCCCGTACCGCTGGGTGCTTTGAAACAGCCCACCGATTCCGGCAGCAGCATTTTTGGCAACCACAACACGATGTCGGGGAACAGCACCACGAAGGCAATCGTCAGCAAAAACACGGCGTAGAGCGGCAGCGAGCGCACCACCGCCTTGCCAAATCCAACCCCCACATATTTAGAGGCCACGAGCAGCGACAGCCCATACGGCGGCGTGATCAGCCCGAACACCAGTGTGGTGATGATCACCACACCCATGTGCAGCGGATGAATGTTGCCCACCTCGGTCAACTTGTTGATGATTGGCATGAAGATGATGATCGCGGGCACAGCGTCAATGAAGTCACCGACAATCACGAACAGCACGACCAGCAAAAACATGATCATCGCGCCGTCGTTACCCGCGATGCTCGTGATGTAGGCGGCGACAATATCCGGGCCTCGCAGAAACGCCACCAACCAGCCGAACGCAGATGCCGCCGCCACCGCGGCCAGCGGTAGCGAATAGAGCAAACCGGCGTACATGAAGTCGCGCGGCAGCTCGTACAGGTGCTGCGGCCTGAACACCGGAATCAGCACAACGAGGATGTACACGCAGGCGATCATGCCGGCCTCGGTGGGCGTGAACCAGCC
>JANXNO010000046.1 GCA_025354075.1 Burkholderiales bacterium
GAACCAGTTGATGAATTCGTAGACGCCGTCGGCCTTCTTGCCGGTCACCGTTTTCGGTACGCCGAAACCTGCGGCCCAGGCGCGGTAGCCTTCTTTCAGCGGCTGGAATGTGCAGGCAATGCCCTTGGTGCGCACGGCAGTCACAGCCGGTGACCACATCGACTGAATCACCACTTCGCCCGAGGCCATGAGGTTCACCGACTCGTTGAAGTCCTTCCACAGCGAGCGGAACTGCCCGGCTTTTTTGGCCTCGATCAGGGTCTTGATGGTGAGATCAATTTCCTTCTTGGTCATGTTGCCCTTGTCCGGGTACTTGTAGAGCCCCAGCGCCTCAACCACCATCGCCGCATCCATGATGCCGATGGACGGAATGTTGAGAATCGCGGCCTTGCCCTTGAACTCGGGGTTCAACAACTCCTTCCAGCTGTCAATTGGACGTTTGATGAGATCGGGCCGAATGCCCAGCGTGTCGGCGTTGTACACGGTTGGGATCAGCGTCATGAAGCGCGACGGTTGCGAGGCGAAAGTCTTGCTGTCCGCCTTGTCCATGTAGATCACTTTTTTCGGCGCGGTGCCCTGATCGCCTACCTTTTTGCCGTTGACCATGCCGGTCGTGAACAGGCTCGTGATCTTCTCCGCGTTCTTGATGCGCTTGGTGTCGATGCCGAGCAGGTTGCCGGTCGGAATGATTTTCTTGAGCGAAAAATATTCGGTGTCGATCAGATCAAACGAGTTCGGTGCGGTCACGGCGCGCTTGGTGACGTCGTCGGTGGTCACTGCCACATACTGAATCTCGATGCCCGTATCAGCCTTGAATTTTTCGGCAATCGTCTTGTCCTGATTTACGGCCGTGCCGAGGTAGCGCAGGACGATTTTTTCCTGTGCGTGGATCGCCGGAAACATGCCGCTCGCGAGAATCGCCGCCGTGCCCTTGAGCACGGTGCGACGATCAACCGTCTGCTTCTCCGTCGGCTCTGACTTAAGTGAATTTGCAATGTCGGTAAGGCTTTCGTTCACGATGCTTCCTTTTTGTTGTGGGATGTTTGATTGACAGATGAGGACTTGACGACGGCTGGTGTCTCGAATTGCAAATTTTGGAACAAGAAAAGTGCCGAATTTTCGTGTCAGGCTAGGCGCAAAGCGGAACAATAGCTGGCTATTGTGAGCATTTGCAACGACGCATGGCGCGGAAAGGCGGTGCTTTTACGTTTCAATATTTGCGATTCGAGACACTAGAGGCAAGCGATGCACGTCCTGCTCGCTCCACGCCACGCGATACGGCTGGCCGAGCGTGAAGCGGCGGCCCACATAGCTTGCTTCCGGCAACATCACCGAGAGCGGCGTCTTGCTGGCTTGCGGCACGTCGAGGCTCAACAACCCGTAACTGCCCTGATATTCCATATCGACCAACGTCGCAGGTAAACCGGCTTCATCATCATGCGCGACAACCTGCATGCGATCACTGCGCACCGCGATGCGACCGCCCGGCGTGTCGAGAACGTTGTGGCCACCCATGAAGCGCGCGACAAATTCCGAGACCGGCTTGTTGAACACTTCGCCGGGTGAGCCGCTTTGCTCGATGCGCCCACGACTCATGACCACAATAGTGTCAGCCAGCGCCATCGCCTCTTCCTGCGAGTGCGTGACGTGAATGAAGGTCAGCCCCAATTCCTTTTGCCAGCGCCGCAATTCCGAACGCATTTGGATGCGCAAAAACGGGTCGAGCGCGGACAGTGGCTCATCCAGTAGCAGCACACGAGGTTCCATGATGAGCGCCCGTGCAAGTGCGACGCGCTGCTGCTGCCCGCCCGACAATTCGGACGGCTTGCGCTGTGCGTATTCGGTCATTGCCACACGCTCCAGCAGCGCGGACGCGCGTTGATGTCGCTCCGCTTTGGAAACGCCACGCATCTTGAGGCTGAACGCCACGTTGTCGAGCGTCGTCAGATGCGGAAATAGTGCATAACTCTGGAACATCATCGCCGTGCCGCGCTCCGCAGCGGTTGCGTCAGTGATGTTGCGCCCGCCGAGCAAAACGTCGCCGGAGGTGACCGTCTCATGCCCCGCAATCATGCGCAGCGTCGAGCTTTTGCCGCAACCCGACGGCCCCAGCAAACAGCAGTAGTGATTCGCCGGGATGCGCAGGTTGATGTTGTCAACGGCGGCGACCGTGTCGCTATAGCGCTTGGTCAGCGCTACGAGTTCGAGGGTATTGGCAGACGGATCAGCACTGGAAGGCATATCGACTCACATGCAATTACAGTGCCATTATGAGCATAAATTGGCGCGTCGCCTAGATATCTCGGACCGGAGCATTGAAAACGTGCACACAAAGGAAAATCGCAATGTAATAAGGCAATGATTCGTGCCGATCAGCCCAATTTTGTGCGCGATATGGCGCCGTAGATCGGAAAAGCGCAGCGGCTTGCGACGCTCGTGTGCATCCTCGTGACTCGGATTGTTGGAAGGCGCCTCGATGTCCGACTCACTTGGTAGCAATTACCCCGAAAGCGCCTCCCAG
This sequence comes from Burkholderiales bacterium, assembly GCA_025354075.1. GTDB lineage: Bacteria > Pseudomonadota > Gammaproteobacteria > Burkholderiales > Casimicrobiaceae > Casimicrobium. The sequence goes on from JANXNO010000046.1 coordinate 2,522, forward strand.
CGCTCCATCGCGGCCATAACCAGTTGATCAATCTCACTAACGCGTTTAGAAAGCGCCGCCGCGCCTTTCGGATCTTTTTGAAAGATCGCGCCGTCCGCCAATTTTTCGTTGATGTCCGCTTGCTCTTTTTCTAGGGCCTCGATTTTTGCGGGCAGGCCGTCTAGTTCACGCTGGTCTTTGTAGCTTAGTTTTGCGGCGGGTTTGGCGATGACCGCGGCCGCTGCGGGCGGCGCAGCAACGCGGCGATTGTTCTCGGCGATGGCTGCGTCCATTGACGTTTTTCCCGCTGTTGGTGCGGCGTTGCCCGCCGCCTCCTGCATCTGCGCCATGACCTTCACTTGCGCCTGCCAGTCGGTGATCCCGCCTTCGTATTCGCGCCACAGGCCGTTGCCTTCGGCGACCAGACAGCTCGTCACGACGTTATCGAGAAAGCGTCGATCATGGCTGACGATGAAGACCGTGCCTTCGTAATTCGCAAGCTTTTCTTCGAGCAATTCCAGCGTGTCGATGTCGAGGTCGTTAGTCGGCTCGTCGAGCACCAGTACGTTGGCTTCTTTTGCGAAATGACGAGCGAGCAGCAGGCGATTTCGTTCGCCACCTGACAGAGCTTTCACCTGTGCCTTGGCACGTTCGGGTGTGAACAAAAAGTCGGTGAGATAGGTCATCACGTGCGTGCGTTTACTGCCGACTTCGATCCAGTCGCTGCCCGGTGAAATGAATTCGCCGAGCGTCGCTTCTTCGTTGAGCCCATCGCGCATCTGGTCGAAGTACGCGATCTGCATGTTCATTCCGGTGCGAATCTTTCCGCTGTCGGGCTGAATCTGCCCGAGGATGAGCTTGAGCAGCGTGGTTTTGCCAATGCCGTTGGGGCCGACCAGTCCGATCTTGTCACCGCGCAAAATGGTGCTGGTGAAATCTTTTACGATCACTTTGTCGCCATACTTTTTTGACACGTCAGTCAGCTCGGCAATCATCTTGCCGGACTGGTTGCCGCTGGTGATGTCGAGCTTGACGCGGCCCAGCACATTGCGTCGCTCCGAGCGCGTGTCGCGCAACGATTCCAGACGACGCACGCGGCCTTCGTTGCGGGTGCGCCGCGCCTGCACGCCCTGACGAATCCACACTTCTTCTTGCGCGAGGACTTTGTCGAACTTGGCGTTGACGGTCGCCTCAAATTCGAGCTGCTGCGCCTTTTGCACTTCGTACGCTTCGTAGTTGCCGGGAAAGCCGGTGAGCTTGCCGCGATCCAGCTCGACGATGCGCGTGACCACGTTGTCCAGAAACGCGCGATCATGGCTGATGATGACGGCGCTGCCTTTGAAGCTGGTGAGCAAGCCTTCCAGCCATGCAATCGCTGCTAAATCGAGGTGGTTGGTTGGCTCATCAAGCAGCAACACATCGGGCGAACCCACGAGCGCTTGCGCAATGGCGACACGCTTTTTCAGCCCGCCAGAAAGCGTCGCAACCAGCGTGTCCGCGTTCAGATTTAGTTGCGATAACGTCGCCTCAACCTTCGATTCCCAGGCCCAGCCGTCGTGCGCGTCGATGTCGTGTTGAATGTCGGACAGCGCGTGTTCGTCGCCGCCTTTGGAGGCGAGGATTTCGTAGCGATTGCGCAGTTCGCGAGCGACGGATACGCCGTTTGAAACCGCGTCGAATACCGTGGTGTTTGAATCAAAAACCGGTTCTTGCGGCACGGTGGCGACGCGCAGTCCGCCTTGTTGGGCAATCGCGCCGTCGTCGAGCGCCAGTGTGCCGGAGATCACTTTAAGCAGCGAACTTTTGCCTGCGCCGTTGCGGCCAATCAGACCGATTCTTTCGCGCGTTTCAATTGCAAAATCCGCTCCATTGAGGAGCGGGGCGAGACCGAATGCGAGGTGAGCGTTGTGGAGAGTAAATAAAGCCATGCGCCAAGTGTAGTCAGCGCGAGTACAGCTTTTTGTTACATGCTCGTTTTCATTGGGCTAACGTGCACAAATAGCTAAAAGTCGACTTATGCAAATATATCAATATTATCCCCTATCCAATAGAGCTTTCCGCAAAAAGTTGATACGCAAAATGAGCACTCACAAAACTACGGTTTCTACCCATCGCTGCGTGTGAAACCGCTGCTATCATGCATTGCACAGCTGGGCTTCGCGCGAGGACAAGTGGACGCGCAGCCCCGTCAAAAATTCATGCCAGATTTACGAAAAAGGAGGCCCCCATGGATCAACCGTGGCTTAAAAATTATCCCAAAGGCGTACCCGCCACGATCAAGTACGACCAGTACGCGTCGATCGTGCAATTGCTCGAAGAGAGCTATCAAAAATACGCCACGCGACCGGCCTTCACCTGCATGGGCAAAACGCTGACCTACGGCGATGTCGACACGTATTCCCGCTCACTCGGCGCGTATCTGCAAAGCCTCGGCCTGCAACAGGGTGACCGCGTCGCATTGATGATGCCTAACGTGTTGCAATACACGGTGGCTGTCGCAGCAGTTCTGCGCGCAGGTTTTGTCGCGGTGAACGTGAACCCGTTGTACACGCCGCGTGAGCTTGAGCATCAGTTGAAAGACTCGGGCTCCAAGGCCATCATCATTCTGGAGAACTTCGCAGCTACGTTGCAGGCGGTGCTCGACAAAACGCCGATTAAACACATCGTGCTCGCCTCGATGGGCGACATGTTGGGCCTGATCAAGGGCACGCTGGTTAACTACGTGGTGCGCAACAAAAAGAAAATGGTGCCCGCTTTTTCGCTGCCGACTGCGGTCAAATTTAACGACGCAATGGCGCGCGGCAAACCGCTGGCGCTGTCGCCATCAAAAGCAAAATTCGACGATCCGGCCGTGCTGCAATACACCGGTGGCACGACGGGCGTTTCCAAAGGCGCAACGCTTCTGCATCGCAACATCATTGCCAATGTGTTGCAAAGCGAAGCCTGGATGCAACCGGCACTGAACAATCCGAAAAAACCGAAGCCGCCAGAGCAGTTGATCACGGTGTGCGCGCTGCCGCTGTATCACATCTTCGCGTTCACCATTTGCTATCTGCTGGTGACGCGCACCGGCGGTCACGCGATTTTGATCCCGAATCCGCGCGATATTCCTGGCACGATCAAAGCGCTCAAGGGGTACGAGCTGCACATGTTCCCAGCGGTTAACACGCTGTACAACGCGATGGTCAACGACCCCACGTTTGCCGAGCTGAACACCAAGAATTTGCGCGTGGCCAACGGCGGCGGTATGGCGGTACAAAAAGCGGTGGCCGAGAAATGGCTTGCCGCTACTGGCTGCCCGATTGTGGAGGGCTACGGGCTCTCGGAGACGTCGCCGTCGGCCACCTGCAACCCGACCGATTCGGACGCTTACTCCGGCACTATCGGCATGCCGTTGCCATCGACCGATGTGGTACTGCGCGACGATGACAACAACCCGGTTGCACTCGGCACGCCAGGTGAAATTTGCATCAAGGGCCCGCAGGTGATGGCGGGCTACTGGCAGCGCCCTGACGAAACCGCCAACGTGTTTAGCAACGACGGCTTCTTCAAGTCCGGCGACATTGGCGTGATGGACGAGCGCGGCTACTTCAAAATCGTGGATCGCAAAAAAGACATGGTGCTGGTCTCCGGCTTCAACGTGTATCCGAACGAGGTTGAAGACGTGGTGGCAAGCTGCCCCGGCGTGATGGAATGCGCGGTGATCGGCGTGCCGGACGACAAGTCCGGCGAGGCGGTGAAAGTGTTCGTGGTCAAGAAAGACCCCGCGCTGACCGAGCAGCAGGTGCGCGACTATTGCGAAGCGAATCTCGCTGGTTACAAAAAGCCAAAGTACGTTGTGTTCCGCGCTGATTTGCCGAAGACGCCCGTGGGCAAAATATTGCGTCGCGAGTTACGGGACTTGGACAAGAAGGCCGCGTAGCGTTACGGTTTGCCCAATAAAAACGGCCCTTCGGGGCCGTCTTCTTTTCTGCCGATTCTTTACGCTGCACACACTATGTGGCGTCATCCTAGGCGTAGCCGGGGATCCAAAAAGTTGGCTGTCTCACTAGCGATGAATAACGTGGGAGCGTAGTTCCGTGCTGGATACGCGCTTTCGGCGAGTATGACGACAACAACCGTGGTGCGCGCAAGTTGTGTAGAGCTACACAGGATCCTGAAATCCATCCGCCCGGTACGTCAACACCAGCGTGTCGCGCGCACCATTTTCCCCGTCCGGCTGAATCGGCGTGGATTCATGGATTACGCGAGCATCGTCAAGCAACAAAACGGACCATGGCTCCGTGAGTGTGAAGCGCACACCGTTCGGACCGTGCGCCTCAAACACCCGCGTTTCTCCGCCTTTGATGTGGTGGCGATTGACCAGCACCACCGCGACATAATCGACGCCATCTCGATGTGCGCCTTCCGGTGTGGGTCGTCCGATACCTTCGACCGTGTCAATGCGAAATTGATGCGCTTCAATGAACCACAGCGGACTTTCACGAACCTGCGCACATGCGCTACCCAACCCGGTCAGAAACCTTTGCCACGCGCCATCAGAACATACACGCGGCGAAATCGGCTCAAACCAACGCTCAATCCCGCCATGCAACGCGTTGTAATCCACCGGTTGCCAATGCGCACGATGCGGACTTTGTGCGAGCGAAGGTGGCGCGATTGTCTGCACAAAACTGCTGTGCCGCCGTGCGCGATACTTGCCGCCGTCCTTCAAATAGCCATCGCGAGGCAAGTCGTTCCACGTCGACTCAAGCACCGACAACGCCGCTGCCGTCACACCAAAACACGCCTCAAGCGCTGCGGGTGCGACCCGACAAAAGCCTTTGGACCGCATTTCTTGCACAATGTCGTCTCTGTTCGTAACCGTTTGCAAATGGCCTCCTGCCGTGACTCATTTTTCTGCCAACATTAATCGTGTTGCCCTGCTCCGCAACAGCCGTGACAACGGGCTGCCAGACTTGCTGCACGCCGCCCAAACCATACTCGACGCCGGTGCTGCGGGAATCACCGTTCATCCGCGACCGGATGAGCGACACATCCGCTTGGCGGACATCGCACCGCTCGCGGCGTTAGTAGCGAAATACCCCGGTCGCGAGTTCAACATTGAGGGCAATCCGCATCACAACCTGATGGAGATTGTAGAAGCCGCGCTGCCGCAGCAGGCTACTTTTGTTCCCGACGCGGTGAACACGCCGACCTCCAACCGGGGCTTTGCAGCGGGCGAAGAAATGCACGCCGTGCAACCGCTCATCGCGCGGCTCATTGCAAAAGGTGTTCGCGTCAGCGTGTTCGTCGACGCCAACATTGCGAGCGTCGAAGCGGCGCACGCAGCGGGCGCAGATCGGATTGAGCTGTACACCGAGCCCTATGCCGCAGCGTTTGCGCACGGCGGCGCGGCAGCCGCGGCGCGATGCCTGAAGGACTTCGTCGCAGCCGCGGAGCGCGCGCGCGAACTCGGGCTTGGCGTTAACGCGGGGCATGATTTGAATTTGGACAATTTGCCGGATTTCCTCGCTGCGGTTCAACCCGACGAAGTATCTATTGGCCATGCACTCGTCGCTGACGCGCTCTGGCTCGGACTCGACGGTGCTACCAAACGCTACGTGTCGATATGCAAAAGCAAGTAGTTTTTTTAGGGTGGGCAGCCCCTGCCCACCTTGGTCTTGCTTCGCAGGGAGAGTTGCTTTGCCGAGCTTTGGTGGG